>CAZJTO010000072.1:0-5393 GCA_964548935.1 uncultured Saprospiraceae bacterium | reverse complement strand
GTGAAACCCCACAGGAATATTGCCGTATGTAATTGGAGATAGGCTTTTTTTGTCAATTTGTTTCCAATATTAATTTGAAATACCCCGTAATAAACAAATTAAGATTATTAAAATTGGCTTACTTTTGTATTGCTTCGGCAAATAGTATTTTTTATATGAGCATAGCAATTGGAGAAAAAGCCCCGAGCTTTACACTTCGAGATACAAAGACTAATGAGGTAAGTCTATCGGATTATCGTGGTAAAAACGTGTTAGTACTGTTTTTCCCTCTTGCCTTCACAGGAGTCTGTACTACAGAGCTATGCGGTATAAGAGATGAGATAACAAAATATGAGGATCTCAACACTGACATCTTAGCAATTTCAGTAGATAGCCCATTCACCTTGGGCAAATTCAAAGAAGAACAGTCCTACAATTTCCCATTATTAAGTGATTTTAATAAAGAAGTGTCCCGTTCTTATGGTTCACTTTATGAAGATTTTGTACTTGGTCTTAAAGGAGTCTCTAAAAGAGCAGCCTTTATAATTGACAAGGAGGGGACTGTAAAATATTCTGAAATTCTTGACAACGCTGGTGATATGCCTAATTTTGAAAAGATAAAAGAAAAGTTGGCCGCTTTATCTTAGTAATCAAACACAAATCAGTCCGTAATCAATGCGTAACTCAACACACGACACAGAAGAAACAACGATGATAGCAGACGCTGCTATCACTGACAAAGCTGAGCTTTTAGTTTATAATGACGACTATAACACCTTTGACTGGGTTATTAAGTGTTTTATGGAGGTTTGTGGCCACACATTTGAACAATCAGAGCAATTGTCTTTACTCGTCCATTTCAAAGGTAAAGCTGTCGTCAAGGCGGGCACCTTCGAAAATCTCAAGCCGATGAAGGATGCGTTAATCGATCGAGGCCTATCTGCTGTCATCGAAACTTTTCAAGAAAAGTCGTAAACATTTTTTCCGGTAATTAAATACAGTCTTTGTACTTCCCTCATCCACTGAGTGCTGATCACGACGGACTCTTGGCGATAGGAGGTGATCTTAGTGTTGAGAGATTATTATTCGCCTATAGATATGGTATTTTTCCCTGGTACAACGATCCCCCTGTTATGTGGTGGTGGACGCATTCGAGGTGCGTACTATTCCCGTCCAAGGTCAAGGTGTCAAAAAGCATGAGACCTTATTTTAATCAGAAAAAATATTCGGTGAGTTACAATCAGGCATTTGAATCAGTCATTAAGGCTTGTGCAAGTCTGGATAGACCGCAGCAAATGGGCACTTGGATTAATAAGGATATGATTGACTCCTACATCTCTTTACATCAACAGGGTTATGCCCATTCCGTAGAAGTATGGCGAGATGACGAGTTAGTAGGTGGACTATACGGCATAGGGTTAGGAGATATATTCTATGGAGAATCCATGTTTACACATGCAACCAATGCTTCAAAATTTGGCTTTATAACTCTATGCCGTAAACTTGAAGAAATCGGTATAAAGTTGATCGATTGTCAACAGGAAACAAATCACCTAATCAGCTTAGGTGCTGAGCAAATGCCCAAAGAAGAGTTTTGGCAATATATCTCTGATAACCAAGCGATCGCCGATCGCCCAATTCGGCTAAACGATTAATGTCATGATCCAGTACGAAAAGCACATACTTGATAATGGTCTTACGCTGCTCATCGAGCAAGACAACTCTACTACTATGGCAGCAGTAGATGTACTATACAAGGTGGGCTCCAAAAATGAATCTCCAGAGAAGACAGGGTTTGCACATCTGTTTGAGCATCTCATGTTTGGCGGTTCTGATCACGCACCTAGCTTCGATGGACCTCTTCAGATGGCAGGCGGCGAAAACAATGCATATACCAATAGCGACTATACTAACTTTTACAATAGCCTTCCTCTACAGAATATTGAAACAGCGCTATGGCTCGAAGCTGATCGTATGGCGCACCTGACGCTTAATCCCAAGAGCCTGGCGGTACAAAAAAAAGTAGTCATAGAAGAGTTTAAGGAAGTCTGTCTAAACAAACCATATGGAGATGCCTGGCATCACATGTCAGACCTATGCTTCAAGGTGCATCATTATAAATGGCCAACTATAGGTCTAAAAATTGATCACATAGCCGACGCTAACTTAGAGGATGTCGCAGGATTCTATGACAAACATTACAATCCGTCTAATGCAATTCTAAGTATATCCAGTCCTCTGGATCCCAGTGAGATCGTTCGACTTGCACAACATTGGTTTGGGGATATCCCGTCTGGCACCAAACCTGACAACAAATTGATCTCTGAGCCCAAGCAGACGGAGATGAGAGAGAGGACATTATACGGTGATGTGCCATCGCCGATGATACTAATGGCGTTTCACATGCCCAGCAGAACATCAGAGCAGTATTATGCATGCGACTTGATATCAGATATACTGGCTAATGGCAAATCCTCTAGATTCTACCAGCAACTGATTAAGAATAAGCAGATATTCAGTGACGTAGATTGCTATATCAGTGGGAGCAGAGACAGCGGCCTGATCATTATAGAAGGCAGACCTATGCCCGAAGTAACCATGAAACAAGCCTATCAAGAAATATGGCAAGAACTTACAAAACTCAAGACAGACAAGATTGAAACCAAAGAACTCGAGAAGCTTAAAAATAAGGTAATCAGCAGCCTCTGCATAAGTGACCTTACGGTATTGAACAAATCTATGTCTATGGCTTACTTCGAATATCTGGGACAGATCGAGCTGATGAATGAACAGGAGTCATTATATGAAGCAGTCGATAGTGATATGATATCACAGGTCGCCAAAGAATACTTAGTGGAAGAAAATTTGAATGTACTTTACTATCTCCCCAAAGAAATCTAATTTACACGACCGATTAATGATAAGAGTACCTAAACCCTAAAGAAAAAGAAGAGATATGCAGATCAAGTTTTGTGGAGCGGCAAGAAATGTAACAGGCAGTTGTCATCTTATCACACTGAATACCGGATATAGGATACTCTTGGATTGCGGCCTGTTTCAAGGAGGTGGCAAGGATGATGAGGTCTCCAATAGATTACTCCATTTTGACCCCAGCACAGTGGATTGTTTGATTCTATCACATGCCCATATAGATCATACAGGTAGGGTACCGTTTTTAGTGAAGCAAGGATTCCGAGGAACGATACATGCCACTCATGCGACTCGCAGCCTATGCAGCATCATGTTGCTCGACAGTGCCAAGATTCAAGAGCGTGAAGCAGAGCAGGCTAACAAACGTCTACGCAAGAAGAAGAAAAAGAAAAAAAGCATCAAGCTTAAGGAGCCTCTATATGGCAAGGAAGATGTCGCCTCAACCATGAAGCGTTTCATGAGCCATCCCTACAACAAATGGAACAACATCTGCGGTGATGCACAAGTGATGTTCAGAGATCAGGGACACATCCTCGGCTCTGCCAGTGTGACGCTGAGAATAACCGAAGGAGCAAAAACTACAACTTTAGGGTTCACTGGAGATATCGGTCGTCCAGATCGTCCCATCCTGCGCAATCCATCACAATTGCCAGAAGTGGACTATCTCATCTGTGAATCGACCTACGGTGATAAAGAACATGAATCTAAACCGGAACAATCTCAAAAGTTCTTGGATATTATGAAGGAGACCTGCGTCGATAACCGCGGTAAACTCATCATCCCTGCCTTTAGTATCGGTCGTACACAAGAACTGGTCTATATGATGGATCAGTTGTATAATAACGGTTCACTCCCGAGAGTGCCGGTATATGTAGACAGTCCTCTTGCCGTAAACGCTACTGAGATCTATGGGTCGCACCCAGAGTGCTTTGACTCAGATCTCAACGAATATCTGTTAGAAGATGATGATCCATTTGGATTTAACAGTCTTGAGTATGTGCGTAAAGTCGATCGCTCTAAATGGCTCAATTTTACCAAGGATCCTTGTGTGATCATAAGTGCTAGCGGCATGATGAATGCTGGAAGAATACGCCACCATATGTATCATAACCTCGAGGATCCCAACAGTGCATTCCTAATCGTCGGATACTGTTCACCAAATACTGCGGGCGGTATTCTGAAGGGCGGAGCCAAGGAACTCAAACTTCAAGGAGACTTACTAAATGTCAATGCACGCATCGAGTCAATGGACTCTTTTTCAGCGCATGGCGACCGCAAGGAAATGCTCGAAAATATCTCTAATCAGAAGAGCTCTGTAAAACGGATATTCCTCGTGCATGGCGAGTATGACACACAGCAGAAGTTTGCAAAATATCTAGGGAAGAATGGTTTTGGCAAAGTCTCTATTCCTAAGGTTGGAGAAGAAATCATATTGTAATTTGGAGGGCGACGTAAGGATATATAAGTCGGAGGTAGACTATAGGATCTACAACTTCGTCATGTTCATCACGCTATTAAGCATCGCACCAATTCTGTTTATCGATGACTTTTCAATTGTACTTTACGTTGTTCTTGGCATGGTGGCCGCAAGTCTATGGCTGATTCATACGGTCTTTCATGGTGTACGCTATATGATCAATCTTGAGCAAGAGACACTCACTGTAAAAATTGGATTCTTTACCTATGGTACCTACGCTATTTCTGAGATGAAGAGTATCAGAAGATCGAACACCTGGCTCTCTTCGCCTGCGGCATCTATGGATCGCATCGCTATCAAGATCAAGTTTACTCCACTGGTTATCTCTCCTCAGCATAGACCTGAGTTTATTAAGGATCTCCTAAGTATTAATCCCGAGTTAGAGGTGCAGGAAGAGTTATTTGAGCTGACAATTAGCTCAAATAAATAGCAGTTAATTTAGTCTACTCAGTTGCTTGACTCCTCTCAGTTGGTCTAAAATTGTATTATACAAATCAGCGGATTTAAATGGTTTCGTAACAAAACCAGTCATGCCTATTGTTTCTGCTTTAAACTTTACGTCTAACTGAGCTGACGCTGTCAAAGCTACGATTGGTATTTTCTTGCTCCGCACATCAGCGATATTTAAAATTTCCTTGCTCGCTTCATACCCGTTCATTTTTGGCATCTGCAAATCCATGAGAATCAAGTCATAATGATTCTCCTTATAACTTTCTACCGCTTTCCTTCCATTATCGACCACATCATAATCTATCTCCCACTTATCAAGAAATTTACCAATTACAATCTGATTGATATGATTATCCTCAGCCACCAAAACTTTGATGCCTTTAAATAATTCTGGCTTTGGTTGAAACCGTGTAGATGCGCTTGAATTATCTGAATCAGGCGCAGTTTTCTCAAAAGTTAGTACAAAGTAAAATTTCGACCCGATGTTCGGCACACTCTTAACCTTCAGATCAGAATTTTGCAACAGCAGGAGTTTCTTGCATATAGCCAAGCCCAA
>CAZJTO010000071.1:0-10630 GCA_964548935.1 uncultured Saprospiraceae bacterium | reverse complement strand
ATAAATTCAATAATGAAGTACAGTTTACGCCAAAAATATCTATCTCAACCAAGAACAACCAACTTTCTACCTATTTCACTGATAATGAATGGATTATAAACCAAAAGACTGGGTTTATGAGTAGTCGAAGCTTGAGAACATCAAGGTATTTCCTAAGAAGGTCAGTACAAAAAACAGAAGACAATTTAAACAATAGAGGAATTCCCATTACGAGTGGAAAGATAATCTCAAATCAAACTTTTGGATTTTGGATAGCATTATACCTCTCACATCATTATATGCTCATTGGTGGAGAACCTCTTAAAATCTTTGCTAATAAGCCTCCTATTGAGGATAGAGCAAGTATCTATTCAAAACTTGATGATATCAGAAAATTCAGAAATAGAATAAATCATTGTGAACCAATTTGTTTTAATGGAAACGCAATTGACTGCAGCCGAGTGATAGCCATTAAGCAAAAGTTATACAATCTAATAAATTGGATTGATCCAGCCTTGAATTCTTTTTTTGAAGACATAGATAATGTTGATAGCAAAGTTAATAACACAATGGCAATATGAACACCAGCAGATAACATGCGATGAGGACGATCATAGGCTACGCCTACGCAGCCTATCATTATCCGTTCACAGCAAGTTGAAAAATCTAAACATTAAAGAATAAATGGTAATAAATTCAGTTCTTCACTATTCAATAATTAAAGGAATAATTGATAACGGATTTGCACCAAGTATGGATGACCTTGTTGGAATTCTTCAGGCCAATAATGAAGAGATTTTGAAAGGATTGTATGATTTACAAGATTCCCATGGAATAGTACTTCATCCAAACGAACCCAAAATTTGGGTTATCCATCCATTTTCATTGGCTCCAACAAATTTTTATCTCAAATCTAAAAAAGGTGAATGGTGGGGAAATTGTGCTTGGTGTTCACTTGGTGTTGCAGCGTTGCTCAATGATGATGTGAAAATTACGACTACCATAGGTGCAGAAACCAAACAAATCGAAATCAACATAATCAACGGAGAAATACAAGAAAAGAATTACTACATTCATTTTCCAATACCAATGAAACAAGCTTGGGACAATGTGATATATACTTGTAGTAATATGTTAGTTTTCGAAAGCGAGGAGCAAGTTGACGAATGGACAAGAAAGCATGACGTTCCGAAAGGGGATATTCAGCCAATCGAAAACATTTGGAATTTTTCGAAGAAATGGTATGGGAATCATCTAAATCCTGAATGGACAAAATGGACGATTGAAGAGTCAAAACAGATGTTTACAGAGTTTAATTTAACAGGCGAAATTTGGGAACTTGAAGATTCGACCGATAGATTTTAAGAGAATAATAATCAGTTGCGTATACATGATCATGATGGCATACCATTCAGCATACGCCACATGTTATAATTCTGTGAGCTGTCATAGTTAAAAAGAGTCGATTAAAACTAAATAAGTTCTTGTCAAAAACTGCATTTGTTACGGGAGGTGAGTACAAGTAATAATGATAAAAATGTGAGCAAAATTGAAATGATATATATTCTAAAAATTAATAGAATTATTAGCCTAATTATATTGATTTGCTTACATGTTGCTTCAGGATTTTCTCAAGACACTAAATGGAATTCATTATCAAAATACGAATTGCCTAATGCTATTGCTAAAAGCTTGTCTACTCAATTTTCAGATGTAAAATCCATTGATGATCTTACCGTATCAGTCACTGATAATACTGATTTCACGGTATTCAAACACCACTATCGATATTACTTGGTAAATGCTTCAATTGATGAGGTATGGGATAAATATCTTGATTTTAATCTTAAATCAGCCTGGTCAGGAAAAGCGATTAATTATGGCTTCGCCTATAGCAGGGAATCCAATGAAATATTTACTAGCGATAATGATGTTGTTCTTAAGCCCAAAGTGGGTCTTGGTTTTTTTTTAGAATTGGATATAGTGAAGGTTTTTAAAATGCCTGTTGCTTTCGAAGTAAGTTGTATAGATGCGGTAAATAAGATTATTCAGTTCACATATCTCAAAAGAAATAAAACTAACGGAAGACAGACAATTATTTTTAAGCGATACACTATGAACAAGACCTTGATTCTCCATCATACCTATTTTAAAAGCGACAAGAAACTTCGTGATAGATATTTCTATGCTCCAATTCACACAAGTATCATTGACCAGTTTCATAATATTGTATTAAAAGAAGTCGCCACTTTTAAGACTGTTTCTCGAAGAATGATGAAGAACAAATTTAGACCATTCAAGATCGATTTATTTAGAGAACAGAAAAAGTTAGAGATCAAAAAGGACTAATTGTTGGTGGGAAGATAGACCCTTTATCCTGAGAACATTGATGACAATAAATCATTGATGCAATGGAGTAAATGGCAAGTCTAACAGTCGGAGGTATATTTTGAAAGGGTTATGTGTGTCCGGAGATCCGATGTGTAAGACTATGTGTAACGTCAAAATTTATCGGTACACAGGAAAAAAAATTTACGTCCGTACGTCCGCCAGAAGGATTATAGCCAATCGCAGACGAGTCGTACTACCAACCCGTAGTTACGTGTTGGAGCCTCTTACCCTACGGTTTAAAGATTTAGCTTTTTAACTATAATTTAATTTAAAAAGGATTTGGCATGACGTTATTCCTTAATTCTCATTCAAAGTATGTTACTGTAGTAGCTAAGTCCGTTCTAGTAAATATTTGAGAATAAACTCGGATCTAATCTGCAATCATTGACTCATGGAGAAAATACATAGAAGGTTATTCAATACGACTTTATTAAAAGGAATGGGGGGATTAGCATTTGCTGGGAATCTGCCTCTGTCTTGTGAAACAGAGGACGTAATAGGAAAAAAATTGGGCATAGCTCTCGTTGGCTTAGGGACATACAGTACATATGAACTTGGGCCATCTCTACTAGAAACTAATCATTGTAGATTAGCTGGGATCGTTACTGGAACTCCATCAAAAGAAAAGGTCTGGATGGATAAGTATAAGATACCGGAATCGAATGTCTACAACTACGAAAATTTTGATACCATCATTGATAACGAAGACATTGATATTGTCTATGTCGTCTTGCCAAATTCTATGCATGCGGATTTTTGCATTCGAGCAGCGAAAGCAGGCAAACATGTCATATGTGAAAAGCCAATGGCCGTTACTGTACAAGAATGTGATGAAATAATTAATGCCTGCAAAAACGCAAATGTAAAGCTGAGTGTTGGGTATAGATTACATTCTGAACCATACACGCAGGAAGTTAAGCGGATGGTCAAAGAGCAAACGTTTGGTGAAGTTCAATACGTCTCGGCCGAAGCGGCGTACTTTTCTGAAACAGATCCTGAACAATGGCGATTGAACAAAACACTTTCTGGAGGAGGAGCACTGATGAATATGGGTGTATATGCTATTCAATCTGCCATATATGGCACTGGTCAAAATCCTATTTCTGTACGGGCTCAGGAATTTAGTACAAGACCAGAGTACTTTAAAGATACTGACGAAACAATAACAGCACAATTAGAATTCCCAAATGGAGTTCTTGGGAACATCTTCACCTCTCATAATGTCAATCTAAACCGTATGCATGTCTCTTGTAAAAAGGGTTGGTTTGAATTGGATCCTGCTAATAACTATGGCCCGCTTAAAGGGCGGACATCTAATGGCAAAGAGATCAAGTTTCCTCATAAAAGACAACAAGCTTTGCAGATGGATGATTTTGCCAAGCATATCCTGAAAGGTGAAATCAATAGAGCTCCAGGAGAAATGGGTAAACGAGATATGATCATTGTAGAAGCGATATATCAATCAATAAAAGAAGGCGGAAATAAAGTTGCTTTAGATTTGGGAAAGATGGGCCTCGATAGCTGATGCCGCACATGCGCTTCAACCGTTTGATTGCTCTTTAATCCCTAAAGTAGCGTCAAAGTGGGCATTATTAACGGAATAGCGCCCCAATGTCATATGGTCACCACATCATGTAACTTATCTGTAGTACTCTACGTCATCGCAGCAAACTATAATCATGTTGTATCAATTAAGCGTAGTAGTGATGACCTTGCTTTTATGTCTTCCTGTGAGTTGTTTGTCTCAAGGTGATAACTGGCCTCACCATATACAGGTACAGCGCCTAAATGATTCCTATATAGATGTGTATTACAATACACCCAAGGCGTCTGAAATGCCTATTCTCATATTTTGTCAAGGAAGTGGCTATGATTCTAATACAGCGGGCTTTTTGAGCGTAATGAAACAGTTCGAAGAGCAAGTAGTGGGTTTAGCGATTGAAAAACAAGGTGTCAACTTGGGAGATTCTGGCGATACATTGACCAATGAATATCTTGTCAATAATAGGATTGAAAACCGACTCTATGACTACTTACGTGTGCTGCAATATCTACGGACTCATGTAGAATGGTGGAATGGGGATCTTTATATCATAGGTGGTTCAGAAGGCGGTCTCTTGGCGGGGATGCTAGCGTGTTACTATCCAGATGTCAAGGGGGTATCGATATTTTCATTTGGCGGCGGTCTGAATTTTGGCGAGGCGTGGCCGATTTCAATTGGCTTCCAGAAGAAATTAGAGGGCGCAACAGATGAGAATGTTGAGCATACGGTCAACAGTACTAAGGATACCTTACAGCTGATACGCCAAGAACCGGTTTTTACGAAGTCGTATAGCGGTGCTGATAATACCTATGCGTGGTGGAATTCAATTGTGGACCTAAGATTGGAAAACTGCCTATTGGACCTATCAATTCCAATCAATATAGTGCAAGGCGGCAGAGATATCATGGCTCCACCCATTTCTGCCAGAACACTCGATGAACATTTTATGACAGCAGGTAAGACCAATCTATATTATAAAGAGTATGCGCGTCTCGACCACGGTTATAGCGACGAGGAAGGCAATTCTCACTTGATTGATGTAATTACAGAGTCTATCAATTGGATCTTGAACAATCATT
The DNA here is from genome assembly GCA_964548935.1 of uncultured Saprospiraceae bacterium. Taxonomy (GTDB): domain Bacteria; phylum Bacteroidota; class Bacteroidia; order Chitinophagales; family Saprospiraceae; genus GYS-P2D. The sequence continues at coordinate 5,638 of CAZJTO010000071.1, read as the reverse complement.
GAAACACAAGAGCCTGCGCCAGGTCTGAAGGGCTTTCAATATGTCATTATGACACTGGGGGCTGCCCCTAATTACACGAAGTAAACTATGCCGATTATGGCACGTTAATAGGGTAGATAAAAATGATATGGACAATACTAACTTGATAGGACTCGATAAGAATAAGGCGAACGATTTAGCAGAGAAACTCAATGAACTCTTGGCCAATTACTCCATCTTTTACCAGAATACTCGTGGGTATCACTGGAATATTAAAGGGGAGAAGTTTTTTGAACTACATGTGAAGTTTGAAGAGTTGTACAACGATTTACAATTGAAGATGGATGAGGTTGCAGAGCGAATATTAACCTTGGGTCACACGCCGCAGCACAACTATTCGGACTATCGCACCAAGTCTACAATCAAAGAGAGTCCTCAGGTCAGTGATGGGATGAAAGCCGTTGAAGATATTTTGACTTCCTTCCAGACGATCATTCTGTTTCAACGTGAGATTCTTGATCTAGCTGGGGATGCCGGCGACGAAGGGACTAACGCATTGATGAGTGAGTATATCAGTATGCAAGAGAAGTCAGTATGGATGTATGCTGCATTCCTAAATAAATAACAAGCTACTATAGCTTACAGCAGATCTGTGTAGATGCAGAGTTATTATGGTTACAGGGTGTGGTGAGAACTGCGCTAACATGTGAGGGGGTAAATTCAGTTCACGAAAATTAGATTATGATTAAGGGACTTTACGAAACACATCTTTACGTAGAAAACTTAGAACGCTCTATTGAATTTTACACTAAAGTCCTTGGGTTGAAGCAATGCCGCTTTGGCGCAGAACGAAGAACCGCTTTCTTCTGGATTGGTGATGACAAACAGGCAATGCTGGGTCTATGGGAAAAGCCCAAAGAAGAAATAGATTTACGACATTTTGCATTCGAATGCGATCCTGATTGGATTAGGAATGAATCTATCGGATTTTTAAAATCTCATAAGCTCAACTTTTGGAATTTTCTACAAGAAGATAATGAGGAGCCAATGGTGTTTTGCTGGATGCCTGCAATCTCGATATACTTTAGTGACCCAGATGGACATTACCTGGAGTTCATAGGAATTCTACCGGGTCAAACTCAATCAGATGATGAGAAGCAAGTTGTTACATATGAACAATGGCTTGAACTCAAAGATCTATAGAACAGCTCATACGACAGCCCAAGGCTTTTGGTCTATGAGGGAATTATGCATCTTTTTCAGTTAAGCTCTATTTCGCTCACAGCGTCATGCACTAAATCCTATCTCCTTAATCCATTGACATATGAGAAAACGAAAAGATCAGTCTTATCTTCACTATGATGATACAGCAGATCAAGGAGTTTCTATTACAGCCCTATCCTGATCGGGATGATTTTAAGTCGATAGCATTATCGGCTTTTTTGACCAGTGCATTGATATTTTTCATTCTCTTTGGCTTTCGACCTTTTGATATCGGAAGGGCTGATAATGTGTTCTTAACCACGCTACTGTTTGGGCTGATTACGGGTGCGGTGACTCTATTGTATGAGCTCTTTTTGGTTCACATCTTGAAGATCAGTCGTGAGGAACCCAGTTGGACTTTTCTGAAGTGGATCATGAGTATCATGGTTTTGATGGTGTTTATCGCCATCGCCAACTATGTCTTTATGACCGTGCGATTATTAGATCAACCCTTCTACTGGATGGGCTTGTGGATCATGCTTCGGGGGACGCTGATGATTGGCGTATTTCCGGTGGTGATATTTGGATCATTCAAGATGATCCGTCAGCTCAAACAAAATCAAGGCATAGCTGCCAGTATCACAACTGCGCCAGCGGATACAGCGGATACACATACTGTACACCTGGCGATCCAAAAGTCCACGGCCACTTGGGAAGTACGGCCCAGCGACATCCTCTATATCGAGGCACAACAGAATTATGTCGTGATCGCCTACAAGAGTGATCATGAGGTCAAAAAAAAGATGCTCAGAAATACACTATCTAATATCGCTGATGCACTCGTAAACACTTCGGTCATCAGGTGCCATCGCTCCTATCTGGTCAATCAGAATCGGATCGAGAGGATCAGCGGTAACGCCCAAGGTCTCAAGCTCTTCTTGACGGACCTCACAGACACAGCGGTGCCCGTATCTCGCAAGTATATACCTGTATTTAAGAAATGATTAGACCTTGTCATTCGTCAAAAAATCGTGCTAAACGTCAATAAACATTGACAGTCGTACCACTTTGGTGCCATCCGTCACACTATCCATATTCAAGGTATAGGAGGTCATACATTAGTGATCAAATACGGACAACATGGAAGCATTAGACAAGATTATACTATTCATCCACATCGCTATAGGAAGCATCAGCTTGCTCATTTTCTGGATACCCGTATTCACTAAGAAGGGGGGCAAACTACATAACAAAGCGGGCATGCTCTATGTCTACACCATGTGGATCGTCGTAATCACTGCCGTCTTTCTGAGTATCATCAATCTCATACAGAACGATTATATCACAGCGGCCTTCTTAGGTTTCCTGACCTTGCTCACGGGTCACCCCTTATGGTATGCAGTAGCCATCCTAAAGCATAAGAAGCAAATACCCGTCAGACTGCTTAAGATCCGTCGGGTCATCTTAGGCCTGTTGGTAAGCAGTGCTGCTGGACTGGTGATCTGGAGTATACTTCTCAAAGTACAGGGTGCCTCGATCCTATTGTTGATCTTTGGCATCATCGGCTTAACGCAGCTGCCCTTGTTCTTGAAATCGATTAAAAAGTCACAAGCGGATGGCAACTGGATCGCCGCTCATATCAATGGTATGGTCACCTCAGGTATCGCTGCCTATACTGCTTTTTTTGCCTTTGGAGGGTCGACCTTCTTTGGAGAGATCTTTACTGGACCAATGATCGCTATACCTTGGACCTTGCCATCGGTGATTGGTACCATTTTTATCTCAAGAGAAATCAGGAAAAGAGGCTTCACAGCCAAGTCTATATAATTCACATTTACAGTTCACATTTTAAAACATCAGATCATGAAGCGTATTCTTAAGATCATAGGCATCGTATGGCTATTACTTACGATCATCAGTGTCATCGTCATCAAGAGAGACACCTACAAAATATACGGTGGCCTCACCGAAAAAGTGGATCACACCCGCTGGACACCCAGTCCAGAAGACTATCGTATCGTCAACGCCAAGATATTGTCGCCGCAGGGTGATCGCTTTATCGAGGGACAGACACTGGTCGTAAGAGATGGTGTCATCGCTGCCATCGACAGTAGCACTCAGCACACAGATAGTAAGAGTTATGACGCTCAAGGCAAATATCTCATCCCGGGCCTGATCGACTCACACGTCCATCTCTGGTATAGTGAGAATGACCTACTGCTATATATCGCTAACGGTGTCACTCAGATCCGTGAGATGATAGGGGAGACGCATCACCTACAGTGGAAAGAAGAAATCGCCAATGGCAGGCTTGGCCCGGACATGTATGTCACCAGCCCGAGGCTCGGCAGTTTTGGCACTATGGAAGGCTGGTTCATGCGATTTACGCAGAAGTTCAACAACGTACGGACGGCAGCAGAAGCACAGACATACGTGCGCTCCATGGCTGAGAAAGGATATGATGGCATCAAGATCTACAGCCATCTCAACAAAGAGTCTTACGACGCCATCAGTGAAGAAATCATACAACATGATCTAGACATGGTAGGACACATCCCGTGGTCTACATCATGGGACGATGTATACGCCTCTAACCAGAATGAGATCGCCCATATCGAAGAAGTGATGAATGCATTCAGACGAGAGTATGATACGATGGAAGACTCCGACAAAGAAGGCTTCTTGCAGTATGTCACAGAGAGAAGTGAAGCGATAAGTGAACGACTCATCGCCGAAAACATCTCTGTCACGACTACAGTATGGCTGACGCAGAGTTTCATCGAGCAACAAAGAGATATCGAGCAGGTATTGCGTGATGTAGAACTCGCATATGTCAATCCCGGTATCAGCGAATGGAATCCCTTCATACCCGGTGGTTTAGGATGGCTGCCTGAGGTCAATCGATACAAAATACCCGACGACTTAAGTCCTGAGCAGCGGGAAGGTAGACTTGCCTATTTTGACGAGTATGCCAAGGCCGCTGGTATCATATTAGGCATACTCAGTCAGAATGGTGTGAATATACTTGCCGGCACAGATGCGAATCTTCCGGCAGCCGTCCCTGGATTTTCTCTCCATGACGAACTGATAGCTATGCAATCTTCAGGTATGAGTCCAGCAGAGGTGCTGGCCGCCGCCACGATCCGACCAGCCCAATGGTTGGCCATCAATGCGGGTCAAATCGCTCACGGCAAGAGAGCCAACATGGTGTTACTCGACGCCAATCCTCTTATAGACATCAGCAATACCAAGATGATCAATACCGTATTCTCTAATCAGAAAGTACTCGAACGAGATCAGCTTGATGACATCTTACATGCTGTGAAATCTGCTAATGATAACAGCCGTAAGAAGGATATAACCGATTTCAATTGATAGAGCTATATGAGCTATAACGATCAACAATGAGATCAATACCTTTCAAGATCTCCAAACTTCACTAACTCGTACTCCGGTGTAGCTTCTAATTGTTGTTTTAAGATGGCCATATGGCCTGCGCCAAATAGAACCATGATGCGGTCATCTGGGTGGGTTTCTATGCGCTGGAGGTTTTTGATAATCCGCAGATTCCTGCTATACCAATTGAGTAAAAGCCAGCCATCCATTTTATTGTAATCATCATAGTGATCATTCAAGACATAATGCCCATGCATCCGCTCTATCACTTTGTCTGTGTTTTGATGTTTGAAATAATCGAGCAATCTCATTTCATACGTTAACCGATCATCTGCTTCATACCAGTCCCAATACCTGTCGTCAACAACATTTGTTTTATCAGGTCTATCCTCAAGGATATCAGCGAAATAATTCTGAAAGAGGGTTGAATCCTTGGAGTAAAACATATCGCTCATCAGGGATGGTGCATCAATACCATAGATCGTATCTAACTGCAACTCATGCGCAAGCCTAATCGCTATCTGATCTTCCTCTCGTCTCCCTAACTTTTCTTCTCCGTTTTGCCATCTGCGCATCCTGTTCATCACATAGCCTGTATTGCTACCTGTTTCAATCATGATCTTAGTGGGCTTGAACTTTGTGATGTAATCAAGGAGTTCACGAAGCTCTTCTTGTCGCTGATCTGAGAGGATATCCAGCTTATACTCATCTTTGGTCTTATGGGTGTCTAACCCTGGGTAACCGAAGTGAAAGGTGCCAACCAATAGTACCTGGGGAACTTGATCTCCCTTGCGCAGATGCTCATCGACATCTATAGGTTGTGCAGAGATGCCGAGGGCAATGAATACAATCGTACAACACAGTATGAAACGGTTCATAACTTTAATTTTTCATCAAGGTATAATCTCCACATCCCGTGTGATACCTATAATCTGTGAACCCGCACAATGTCTATTTCAACTACAGCACAAGCCATAATCCTTCGTATACAGATAAAAAAACCATGTTCACCGATAAATCGTCAGAATCAAGGATAACTTGGCGATATTGGAAGAAGATA
>CAZJTO010000070.1:0-10697 GCA_964548935.1 uncultured Saprospiraceae bacterium | reverse complement strand
CTAAATGAGGTCCAGTCAAAGTCTTTCATAACCACAACATTTCAATTTGAAAAAAAGTAGATTCATCTAAGTTATCGCTCTTCTTCATAATACACCTTATAATACTTGCGTCCATCAGGGTCTGTGCCGCGTTCTATCAGACTATGGTCACCGTGGATGTAGATATGAAAATTCTTATCTAGCTTAAGAACTGACTTGAAATACTTTTGATTCTTCTTAACTGCTTTAGGAGAGACAGTAATTTGATCCTCAAATTTTACACCTAACTCTCGCTGATAGCCAGCGCTAAAAGAGTCAAATGACTCCATGACATCAGCATTTTGTAACACTTGACTCTTGTATTCTTCTTGTGTAAATGATGGATTCTCGTTAAAGAATTCAACACTCTCTTTCAGTAATACTTTTTGATGTAGTGGTTCAATATCAAATTCTTGATTAATCTGATGCTTCAGGTAGCTCTCTGCAAGATTCAAATACTTAGTAGTAGTATGGTAAGCATTTTCTTTAGTTTTTACATTTAGAAAATCCTGCTCCCAATATTGTGCTTCTTGATTCCCATTTGTCCGATCTCTCATTTTAATGACGTACCCTTCGTCTTTCTCGGTATTGAGTATGAGGGCGGTCTTATCTAATTTATTGAGAGCTATACCAAGTTCTATATTAATATTGATCTGCTGTTCGCCTTGATCAAAAGTGATGTATTGCTCTAATGACTCTGACTTGAAAATTCCTATGCCACTTACTAGTTCGTCATAATAGGGTATATCTTCTATATACATCAGTATCACATCACCACTCTTGATATTAGGATGAGAAGAACATTGAAAAAGATGCTTAATAATCGACTGGCCTGTCTGATGAAATTCTTCATCACCATCGAATACCGAACTAGCCAACTGAAACAAAGAGTTCAACTTATGATCATCATTGCTAAATGTGAACTGAAAATCTTCATCACGATCTAGCATAGGCATAATAAGATTTGAAACTAACGTATCCTGCAGGGAAGGCGTAATGGGAACGGTATTCTCTGATAAATAGAGTTGTGAATTCTCTCCATGTTGGACACGATGAGCACTTAATCCCAGAAGTCGAGAAGTCTGTTCTATATTCATGTATACTTAATCCATTAGATCATAAAGACTGCATAATTAATCTTATTATTGGACATCTAATACCTCTTTAAAAGTATTTCATCGTGTACGCATTAGGCTATGATATTGGAAGTTCATCTATTAAAGCAGCGCTTGTAGATATAGACCAAAACATAGAAGTACTGAGTGTAAGATCTCCTCAGCAGGAACTATCTATGATCGCCCATAAGCCAGGCTGGGCTGAGCAAGATCCAGATGTGTGGTGGGAACATCTGTGTAAGGCCACTAAAGATCTGCTGACTAGAACAGGTATAGCTCCTGATCAGATCAAATCTATCGGTATATCTTATCAGATGCATGGTCTCGTAATCATTGATCAAAATCTTAAAGTACTGCGGCCATCCATCATCTGGTGTGATAGCCGTGCTGTGGCAATAGGAGAAGAGGCATTTAAAAAAATCGGTGCTCAAGAATGCCTCAGTAGACATATGAATAGCCCTGGCAACTTCACGGCCTCTAAGTTAGCTTGGATTAAGACCCATGAGCCAGAACTCTATAGTCAAATCTATAAAGCCATGTTGCCCGGAGACTATATCGCCATGAAACTTACTGGGCAGCCCAAAACAACGATTTCAGGACTGTCGGAAGGAATCTTTTGGGACTTCCAAGATGATCAACCTTCAAGATCAATTCTTGAGGCATATGGTATTAGCAAAGTTGTGATCCCAGAGCATTGTACGTCAATTTCAATACAAGGGCACACAACAACTGAAGCAGCGCAACAAACGGGCTTAGTTGAGGATATCCCAATCGGTTATCGAGCTGGGGATCAACCCAACAATGCGCTGTCTCTTGGTGTATTGCGTCCAGGGCAAGTGGCTGCCACTGGCGGCACTTCCGGTGTGGTATATGGTGTAATCGATCATAAAAAGTACGATCCATTATCTCGAGTCAACAACTTTGCCCATGTAAACTATAGCGAAGAGCATCCATATATAGGTGTGCTTCTATGTATCAATGGTACTGGTATCGCCTATAATCACATTCGTCAGATTACAGGATCGAGTCAGAGTTATCAGGATCTTGAAATGTTGGCGTCACAGGTAAATATCGGTTCAGATGGACTTAGCTTTTTACCATTCGGTAATGGAGCTGAGCGGATGCTTGGCAATCAAGAATTAGGAGCACAATATCATGGTCTCTCTTTTAACCAACATGGTCAAGGACATTACGTCAGGGCTACGTTGGAGGGAATTGCATTTTCGTTTGTCTATGGGATTAACATTATGAAAGACATGGGCCTCGCACTTGATGAGATTATTGCTGGCAATGACAACATGTTTCAATCTACTGTATTTGCACAGATGATCAGCGATCTGACCGGATCAACTATCAGACTTGTTGATACCACCGGGGCAGTTGGCGCAGCTCGTGCAAGTGCTGTAGCGATTGGTGCATTCTCCGATATTGAGTCAGCCATGCAAGGTATTGAGTATGTCAAATCCTATACGCCTAATCAGTATACTAAGCATCAGAAGTTAGCCTATCAAAAGTGGCTCGACATATTACAGCAACAACTCAATTGATTTTATTACAAATTCTATCTTTGCCCGATGCGCTTAAAAAGCCTGAGCATAAAAGGATTCAAGAGTTTCGCTGATGAGACGATCATCAACTTCAGCGAAAACCTCATAGGGATAGTAGGCCCCAATGGATCTGGCAAGTCCAATATCGTTGATGCCGTGCGATGGGTCCTTGGTGAGCAAAAGACTTCAGAACTTAGGCTTGACTCCATGTCCGATGTATTGTTCAATGGGACTAAGACTCGTAAAGAGGGTAGAGTAGCCCGGGCAACATTGACATTCGACAATACTAAGAATATCCTGCCCACGGACTATAATGAAGTGAGCATCTCGCGAATCTTATATCGAGATGGCAGTAGTGAGTACCGTCTCAACGACGTGACTTGTCGAAAAAAAGATATCACATCTCTATTTATAGATAGTGGGATAGGCTCCAACTCATATGCTATCATCAGCCTCAATATGGTCGAGGACATCTTACATGACAATGGAGGCTCTCGACGCTATATGATTGAACAAGCCGCAGGTATCACCAAATATAAAATTCGCAAAAAAGAAACTCAGTCAAAACTACGGAGCACCACCGAAGATCTGGATCGTGTCAATGATCTCTTGTTCGAGATAGAAAAGAACATGAGCTCTTTTGAGCGACAGGCTAAGCGCACTGAAAAATTCAATGCTCTCAAGGAGAATTATAAGGAAACTTCCCTGTTGGCGGCCTCCATGGAGGTTAAAACCATTAATGAATCAATTGATGATCTATCAAATAAGATCAGGACAGAAAAAGACCATAAACTAAAGCTCGAGACTGAGATCAAAACACTAGATGCCTCTATTGAGAAGCATAAGAAGGATATCCTTGATTCAGAATTAAGTCTAAATCAGGATCAAAAAGCTTACAACGCATTAATAGAAGATCTGAGTCAAAAGGAGAATAGTAAAAATCTCCTAAATCAGCAGATCATTAATGCCAATAACCAGATAAGCAGCAATCAGTCAATAGTAACTGAAGAAGAACAAAAAATCAAAGTATCTACAGACCAAGTTGAGCTCATCGAAACTAGCGTCAACAAGATTGAAAAGGAGCTGAATGAACTCAAAATAGAAGCCTCCAAAGCTAAAGAGGAGTTCGAATTGATTCAAAGGCAACATCAAGACTTAAGACAAAAAGAAAATCTAATAAAAACAGAAGCCGCTCAGAGGCAACAAGTAGTGCGGACTGCTCAACTATCGTTCGAATCACTGAAGACAGAACATCAACTTACAGTTTCAGGAATAGAGCAATTGCAATTACGTGTCAATGCCTTGAAAGAGAATAGTAAGCCACTGGAAACCCGCGAAAAAGAACTTGAGAAAACACTAAAAGCAATAACCCAAGAGCTCGAGAAAATCCATAAGGAAGTCGAAAAATCATCACAAGGTGCAGAAAAAGCATTGGCAAAGCTTGAAGAACACAAAAAGGAATTACAACATTCAGAGCTAAATCAATCCTCCCTTCAACAGCGTATTAAGTTCTTAAAAAATGTGATCGAAAAGAATGAAGGAGTTCCACAATCTGTGGCATTTCTACAGTCTAAAAATAATTCACTATTAACTATGTCTGACCTAATCACGGTCACCGATGAGCAATACACTGGAATAGTTGAGTTATTCTTCCAAGACAAACTTCACCATATCATTGCTAAGGATCGGACAGAAGCTAGTGAGTTGCTTACCATGGTCAGTCAAGCTCAGAAAGGAAAAACCAATGTAATTATTGGAGACGAACTGGCAAAAGCACAACAGACACTAGAATTAGCGGATCATATTCGACTCATTGATGTGTTAGAATATCAGAATGAGCACACCGAGATTATTGAGTATCTGACTAAAGACGTGTACATCGCTCAGTCCAGCGATAGCGATCACAAGGCCGTAGAAGGCATCACGGTATTAGATCATCAACAATATCGTATCTCTACGAGAGGTGTCATATATGGTGGATCAAATACGTTGTTTGAAGGAGTTCAACTTGGTCGCAAGAAAATCTTAGAAAACCTGCAAAAACAATATGATCAGTCTCAAACTGAGGCCCAAAAGATGCGGGATAAGTTATCTGAACTTGAAGACAGGGTTACTCTCAGTAAAAATGACCTTAACGCCAATCAAATCGACCTCCACAAGAAACAGCAAGATCAACAAAATATAGAGCGTGAACTATATCAGATCACGAGTCAGATATCTAACCAAAACAACAACCTTGATGCTGTAAAGAATCAGATTAGTGAGGCAGAAGGGAAAAACATGTCTCTTGTAGCAAAGATTGCTGCACAAGAAATAGAAGTCGAAAATCTAATCAATATAAAATCTGATGAGATCTCCGATGAGCAATTATCTCAGGAGATCAGCGCATCTTACAACAAGATGACGCTATTGTCACAGCGACGTGATGAGTCCAATAGGAATCTATATCAAAAAGAAAATCAGCTACAATTACTTAGAAAAGACGCAGAATTCCAAAGAGAGAACTTAGTAAATATTCAACACCATATCTCGTCAAAAAAGAGAGAATCCGAACTATTGCTAGAGCGAGTAGTCACTTACAATAGTAACATGGATCAGGTGAAGACCAAGCTATCTGAACTCTACCAAAACAAAGAAACTCTGCAGAAGCGGCTCAACTCATACGAGGATACCTACTACAAGGAGAAAGGCAAGATATTCGAGATGGAAAAGAAGCGAAGTACTCAGCAGCAAAGCCTGCATCAAAAGGATAACCTCATCAGCAATATCAATGAAAAGCTCTCAACTAAAAAATTCGATCTGCAAGCTGTCGTGGATCGTTGTGATATTGAGTTTGGGATAAAAATCAAGTCTTATGTTCCCAATGAGCCAGATAATCCAATGTCATTACAAGACCTTATCAAAAAACGTGATAGCATCCAACATAGGATTAGAAACTTTGGAGAAATTAATCCGATGGCCATCACGGCATACAACGAAATAAAAGAGCGCCATGAGTACATATCCAAAGAGCGTGATGATGTCCTCGAAGCACAGCAATCCCTCGAGGATACCATCGCAGAGATTGAAGTGGCAGCCTCCACTAAGTTTACCGATAGTCTAGATCTAATCAAGATAAACTTCAAGAAAGTATTCCAAGGACTATTTTCAGATGATGACGACTGTGATATCATCTTGCTTGACGCAGAGAATCCTCTGGATGCACGTATAGAAATAGTAGCAAAACCTAAAGGAAAGAAGCCAAAATCAATCAGTCAACTATCAGGTGGGGAGAAGACCCTCACTGCGGCGTCATTCCTATTTGCACTATATCTGCTTAAGCCTGCACCGTTCTGTATATTCGATGAGGTCGATGCTCCACTGGACGATGTCAATGTCCTTAAGTTTAACAAGATCATCAGAGAGTTCAGTGAAGACTCACAGTTTATCGTTATAACTCATAACAAGTTGACGATGTCAGAGGTGGATATCCTTTATGGGGTATTTCTTAAGGAGCACGGTGTATCAGGAGTCAGCGCAGTAGATTTTAGAACCTACGATCAGACAGAGTTTGATCCAGCCCTCAATTAGAGAGACACAATACCTTTATTGATCGCATAAGTGATCAATTCTACTGGTGAACTGATCTCCAGCTTCTTCATGACATTCTTGCGGTGAGTATATATAGTATGTACACTGATATTGAGAATAGACGAGATTTCCTTGGCCATTTTACCCTGTGCTATAAGCTGAACTATTTCTGACTCCCGCTTGGTGAGCGAGACGGCGTCCTTGCCATCTGTGTTATCATCACCAAAGGTTTTATCAATGATAATATCGAGGATTTTGCCGCAGTAATACTTTTCGCTGTTGACGCAAGCATCCAGAGCCTTGTAAATTTCTTGATCTCTACAGTTCTTAGTCACGTAATTTTCTACACCACGGCTCAATACGTCATAGATCGTGCGCTTGTTATCTTCATTGGAGATGACTAGGATCTTTGTTTTTGGCGCTACTTCTTGGATAAATGAGATGCTGTCCAATCCAAAATGTGGTTCATCAGCAAAGTCTATAGTGATAATATCATACTTCCCGCTGCCCAACTTGGCCTCTAAATCATCATGAGATTTGGCCTCCTGTACAGACTCGAAAAATGGGTTCTTATTTATTATCGACTTAATTCCTTCTTTGATCAGAAAATTTGATTCACAAACAAGGACTTCGGATTTTTTCATTTATTAAGGTCAATTATCATTTCTAACAACACAACAAACACTAAGAGGTTGAATAAACATAATTAGTTATAAACTCTCAGTTAATCTTGCCTTAGGAGAACCAATTATCGGCACACAATATTACAGGATTTAGAAGTATAATGGTTGCAGATAAACGACACAAATAAAAAACCCTGAGGGTAAACTCAGGGTCGGTAGGTTTTAACAGTTGCAGCGTTATGCGTGCGATTATAAAGTTAGCTTTATTTTTGCTTTCTTATAGTATATATGTCAAACACCATACCAAAGTATCATATTCAAAATGTCGCCTTCTTGGGAAGTTTCCCCTCTGTAGAAAAAGCTCCGTATGTAGAGTTGCCCGAATTTGCGTTCATCGGCCGTTCTAACGTAGGAAAGTCCTCTCTAATCAACTACATATGTAATCGAAAGAAGCTAGCGAAGACCTCAAGTACTCCGGGTAAGACTCAGTTCATCAACCTATTCAAGGTTGAAGAAAATTGGGTGTTAGCAGATTTACCCGGTTATGGATATGCTAAGATCTCAAAGAAAATGAGAGCGAAATGGGGTAGAATGATTGAGCAATACCTCCTGCGTCGTGAGATGTTGGGTTGTGTGTTTCTATTGATTGACTCTCGAGTTCCAGCCCAAGATATTGATCTTGACATGATAGACTGGCTCGGTTCCAACCAGATCCCTTTTATTCTCATATTTACTAAAACCGATAAGCTCAAGCCCGAGCAACTCAAGGATAATATGGTCGCATTCTTCAGCAACCTTAGAGAGACTTGGGAAGAGATGCCTCATCACATCTTGACCTCATCACTAAAGGATAAAGGCAAAGAAGAAATCATGGACCTAATCCAAAATGTGGTGGATAACAACGATTAACTATTAAGTTATACTGGTTATAATGAAAGTGCGAGATCATATCATAGAAGACATCGAAAAGTGGCCTATATCCAAGTTTTATCAGGATAGAGACGCCAAGGTTCAGATGCTCAGTGATGAGTTAACTAAATACCTCATTGAAAATAACACACAGGCGGAGCTCATAGACATCGTGAATAGAACAGTATATCTCGAGAAACTTAGAGTTCGCACAGATCCACTTAGTGTTGATCCTCCGAAAGAAATCACATACTGGAAAAAAATAGAGTCCGAATTGAGTAAAGATCAGCTGTCAGACGATCTTAATTCACAACTGCATGATAAGGTGCGACGAATCAGTAATCGCTATGCTGAGGAAATTGCCGGAGACTTTAGACCTAAGACATTTGTATTTGCCCGTAAGGCCTTAGCAGTGCTCTTTGGCGCACTTTTCAATCCGTTTATCGCTCATAACAAGAAGTGGTTTTGGGGAGGAGAAGAAGCGCTACTAGATAAGTTTGACATCATCGGACCGCTCGATCATATAAGAAAACTGTTCACCAAGGGTTCCGTTTTAATATTGCCGACTCATTCGTCTAACTTGGACTCTATATTATTGGGCTATGCCATTGAGACCTTGACCGGACTTCCTGCATTTTCATATGGGGCAGGACTGAACTTATATGACTATGAGGTGATGGCCTACTATATGAGTAGACTTGGCGCCTATAAGGTAGATAGAAGAAAGAAAAACCCTATTTATGCCCAAGCTATAAGGCAATTCTCTCAGATATCAATAGAGCAAAACTTAAACAGTATATTTTTTCCAGGTGGAACGAGATCTAGGAGTGGGGAAGTCGAAAGCAAAGTAAAACTCGGTTTGTTGAGTACCTTACTCGAGGCTCAAAATGATTTCTATGGTCACAACTATGATAAGAAGATTATCATTGTGCCATTAGTCATAAGCTATCATTCGGTGCTGGAAGCCTCATCGCTTATAGAGGAACACCTTAAGAGAACCGGCAAGCAAAACTATCTATCTACTAAGAAACAGTCCAAATCGTCGTTTAAATCAATCAGATTCATTCGACGCTTGTTTGGAAGAGGCTCCAATGTCACCTTATCATTCGGTGCACCGATAGATGTGTTCGGACATCGATTAGATGAAGACGGTAATAGTATCAAGAATGGCCGTATGATTGATATCAAAGAATACTATCAAAACAATGGGGTAGTCTCCTCTGACAAGCAGCGTAACCTCGTATATACGCGCAATCTTGGAGATGAACTTGTACGCAGCTATTATCAAGCTAATGTTGTTCTGACGAGTCAATTGATCACCTTTGTTAGTTTTAGATTGTTTTGTAAGCACTTCATTGATATTGATCTTCTTAATCTGGTCAACATGCCGGTTGATTTATTCGAGCTAAAAGAAGAGGAAGTGTACATACAGATTGCATCTGTTTTAGATAGACTCAAAGCCATTAGAGATCAGGGCAAGGTTAAACTTAGCAAGGAACTTGATGCTATAGGGATCGAAGACATTGTAAAAGATGGCCTTAAAAACTTGAATATTTATCATTTAAGACAACCATTGTACATTAAAAACGGTATGTTTCGATCTGAGGATATTAAGGTGCTCTATTTTTATGCCAATCGGCTGTCAGGCTACGACCTCGATCGATTTGTTCATAATCGCTCCAAGGAAGTCAGAAGCTTAAAAATGACGGTTGATCTTATGTGATCGATGCGCTCTAAACTATCATGAGGTGAATTTTATAATATTTGATTTAGAAGCTACGTGTTGGAGAGGCCGGCCACCTAAAGGGATCACAGAGATCATCGAAATCGGCGCTGTTAAGGTCGATCGATTCGGTAAAGTTGCAGGACAGTTTTCAGAATTTGTAAAGCCAGTAATAAACCCACAGCTATCTGGGTTTTGTACCTTCCTGACACATATCGAACAAAAGGATGTGGATCACGCTGATAAGTTCGAGCCTGTATGTCGTCGCTTTATGGAGTGGGCAGAGATAGGAGAGGAAGAGTACATGCTATGTTCTTGGGGCCATGATGACTCCAATTTGCTAACCAATGATTGTAAACTCCACAAGATGGAGCATGAGTGGGTCAGGCATTTTACAGATCTCAAAAGAGTCTACCAGCGGATCAAACAGATCCGAAACGCAAGTGGTCTAAAGAGTACTGTCAAAAAGGAAGGATTTGAATTTACGGGCATACATCATCGTGCTATCAGTGACGCCGAAAATCTCGCTAAAGTGTTTATCAAATATTTTGAGGAATGGGATTTAACCTACTAATCGTCGGATAATTCCTTAATCTTATCTAAAAATGCGATCCTTATGAACGCAAGGATCATTTCTTTGTGTTAAAGAGATAAGTTTAATTAAAACAAATAAAATGACACGAATTATCACACTCATATTCAGTATGATCTTTTCTGTTGCGATGATCGCACAAAATGGAGTTTTAACTATCGAATTAGTTGATGCGAGTTCCACTGACGCCCAAACGGCTGCACAGCTTGAAATGACTAAAGGAACACAGATGAAAGTGTCTTATATAAATAAAAAGTCATTAACTGAGATTACATCAATGGGAGGACTCATAAATATCGACGTTAAGATGTCTGAAAACGGTGACATGGACATGTATATGGATATGATGGGACAGAAAATGTGGATACCTAGTACCAAGGCCGAGCTTGACTTAGCTAAAGCCGAAGCAGGAGCGTCAGATCCAGAATTTGTTTATGATGAGAATGACACCAAAGAGATAGCAGGATTTCAGTGTTATAAAGTCACGATGACTAATCCAGATGCTGAAGGCTTCAAATTAGAGGCTTATATCACCGAAGAAATTAAAGCGAATGCCGCTGTCATTCAAGGTGTTGATATTGGAGCATTCAAAGGATTTCC
>CAZJTO010000069.1:0-10822 GCA_964548935.1 uncultured Saprospiraceae bacterium | reverse complement strand
TGTAGTGAGAGTATCTGTCAATTAGAACAGTTTATCGGAGTTGTTGCTACGCACTATGAGATAAGCAAAGACAAATATCCAGACATACTCATCAGTCTGACTGAGGCTGTCAACAATGCTATCATACATGGTAACAAGGAAGACCAGAGCAAGTATGTAGAGGTAGAATTAAATAAGACTACTCAAGGCATCACTTTCGTCATCACCGATCAAGGTGTTGGCTTTAACCCACAATCTATCCCTGACCCCACTCGACCAGAGAATATAGGCTGCTGTGGAGGCAGAGGCGTATTCTTGATGAAGCAACTAGCCGATGAGGTTAAGTATATGGATAATGGTCGCAAGGTTGAGATACACTTTTCCGTTTAGCCCATTATACTTCCATTGATCAATTTCTATACTGAAGATACCAACCCTATACCTATAGACGAGCAAAAAACAACAGCTTGGCTCATGTCAATGGTAAAGGCTGAAAACAAGCAGCTAGAGGAAGTCAATTACATCTTTTGTTCAGATTCATACTTGCTTAAGATCAATCAAGAGTATCTCGATCATGACTACTATACAGACATCATCACTTTTCCATATAGTTATCAACCCATCAAAAGTGATATATATATCAGTGTAGATCGAGTGACTGAAAATGCCGTTACCGAAAAAGTGTCATTTACTCAGGAGCTCCATCGAGTCCTTGTACACGGCTTGCTGCATATGTGTGGATATGACGACCACGACTCGGACTCAAGGACGGCCATGCGTAAAAAAGAAGATCACTACTTATCTCTTATTGATCCGATAGACCAAGTGTAACTTGTCGGAGATGCCTTAACAGGTCTTTAGACTTCATATGGCTATAGTCTGAAGAATGGATCGAATCACCAATACTTATTTTAATAGTCTGTCCTCTCTTGTTCGTGACTTCATTGAGTAATAAACCATATCTCAGACTTTGGTTAATATGGCTTGCAATCTGAAAGAGTTGACTATTTCTGCCATGAAAAAAAATGGGCACAATAGTCAGTCCTTCACGACGCACCATTTTAGTGAGAAAATTTTTCCATTCTAGGTCCCTAACATCCTTTGAGAAGGGCTTAACTGCTGTAGCCACTCCACCCGATGGAAAAATTGCTATAGATCCGTCATTTTCTAGTATGGATAGTACTTCATCTCTGGTTTTAAGGTTAGTCCTGAGTGCTGCCTTATTCTCTCTAAAATCAATCGGAAGAAGATATTTCTCAAACAAACCCTCCTTGCATAAGAGTTCATTGACAATAATCTTAAAGTCTGCTCGAATCAGACTCAGGATATATCCCAAACTCAAGCCATCAATAACACCAAAAGGATGATTGGCGATAATAACCAATGGACCTTTGCGCGGAATCTTTGCTAATTGACCTTTGTCAAAATCAATAGCGACCTCTAACAATGGAAACAATTGATGCCATACTGTCACGTCATCAATGTTCATCTCGCTCAATGTCTGATACGCCCTTTCTATTTTTTTTCGCCCAGACATGAGCTCCATAGAATTAATTACCATCCGCTTAAGAAGAGGGTCTGATGGTGATGAGTATGAGATCATTTTCTCCTCATTGCCTACTATGTCCTGAATGATATTACCCATGGTTTTTAAAATTCAAGCTCAACTGCTTTTTCACGACAAAACTCTTTCGATGATACTTAGTCGGGCCTATTTCTTGTAGTGCGATGCGATGAGTTAATGTCGCATAGCCTTTATTCGTACACCAGCCATACTCCGGACACTCGTGGTCAAGCGCTCTCATATGATCATCTCTATAGGTCTTAGCAAGTATCGATGCAGCTGCAATAGAGGTGTAAAGACTGTCACCTTTGATGACGCATTCATGATCTATGCCTCCATAAGTATTAAATCTATTCCCGTCTATCAACAACAATTCCGGTGCTACAGTTAACTCAGCTATAGCTCGATGCATCGCTTCGAAGGATGCATTCAATATGTTGATTTTATCAATTTCTCGTTCTGAGACTGAAGCCACGGCATATGCGATCGCATCTTTTTGGATGATAGTGCGTAGTTCATATCTGTCTTTCGCTGAGAGTTTTTTGCTATCGTTGATTTTGGGACACCGATAGCCTTTGGGCATGACCACTGCTGCTGCATATACTGGTCCCGCTAAACATCCACGACCGGCTTCATCGCAGCCCGCCTCTAATAGATGAGGTGTATATGATGTATTCAGCAATTGGTATTAAACTAATACTTAAATGTAAACCAATTTGTGCTCTTGCAGATAAAGTAAATTCACTTTCTATGTTCTTATTCTGACGCACCAGTGGGTATATATCATGTATCTTTGCGCACTAATAGATTGACACGCACTATGACAAGATGTCACTTCCATACGATTGGAACGATAATGGTGCTAAGACAAGAACATCGGTTACTTAAGAATCACTTTTCATGTTAAATATATTTAAGAAAGTTTTTGGTACGAAGCAGGATAGAGACGTCAAAGGATATTCTGGTCGTGTCAATGAAATCAACGAGTATTTTAATCAATATAAAAATCTATCGCTTGATGAGCTAAGAGGTAAAACTCTGGAGTTCAGATCTCGTATAAAAGAGCATCTCGCTGGTATAGACGAAGATATCCAAAACCTGAAGACTCAATCAGAGAGTGAAGAAGATCTGCTACAGCGTGAAGAGCTCTACACGCAGATCGATGCTATGACTAAGGAGCGAGATGAGCATCTCGAGGATATATTACGGGAACTCTTGCCAGAGGCTTTTGCCGTGGTAAAAGAGACTTCTCGTAGATTTTCAGAAAATGCCACCCTACAAGTAAGAACGACTGATCGAGATAGAGACCTCGCCGCTACCAGAAGTTATGTCACAGTCAATGGAGATATCGCAACATGGAATAATAGTTGGCAGGCTGCCGGTGGTGATATCACTTGGAATATGATTCACTATGATGTCCAGTTGATTGGAGGCATGGTGCTACATGATGGTAAGATTGCAGAGATGCAGACAGGTGAGGGTAAGACATTGGTAGCCACGCTGCCAGCCTACCTCAACGGGCTTTCTGGACAGGGTGTACATGTAATTACTGTCAACAATTATCTTGCTCGTCGGGATGCAGAATGGATCGGTCCTATCATGGAGTTCCTATTCTTGACTATTGATTGTATCGATAAGTATAAGCCGCACTCAGTACAACGTAAGGACGCCTACAAGTGTGATATTACCTACGGCACCAATAATGAATTTGGATTTGATTATCTACGCGATAACATGGTGCGCTCACTCGATGAGAAGGTACAAGGCAAACATCACTTTACGATGATCGATGAGGTGGATTCTGTGTTAATCGATGATGCCCGTACGCCACTGATTATATCTGGCCCAGTACCCAAAGGTGCAGAGGACCAAGAATACTTAGAGCTTAAGCCTAAGGTCGAAAAGCTCATCGCAGCACAACGTAAGTTGGCGACAACCTATCTTACTGAAGCTAAGAAATTATTTGCCGCAGGAGATCGAGGGCATGAAGAGGGAGAAGCAGGTCAAAGTTTACTAAGAGCATTTAGAGCACTCCCAAAATATAGACCCCTCATTAAATTTCTAAGTGAGGAAGGGGTGAAGGTCACCATGCAGAAAGCTGAGAACTTCTACATGCAAGAGCAGTCTAAGAGAATGCATATTGTGGATGAGCCACTCTTGTTCACCATTGATGAGAAAAATCGCAATGTAGAACTCACCGAGAAAGGAGCGGACTTCTTAGCTCAAGGGGAGGATGATGAACAATTTTTCATCATGCCAGATATTGCCACCGAGATGCAGATGCTCGATGAACAAGAGAAAACTCAAGGCATAGACCTCAACGAACAAAAAACTAATCTCGTCAATGACTATAGTGTCAAGGCACGTCGTCTACATGCCGTAAGTCAACTGCTTAAGGCTTATACCTTGTTTGAAAAAGATGAGGAGTATGTTGTACTAGATAAGCAAGTCAAAATCGTTGATGAGCAGACAGGGCGTATGATGGAAGGTCGGAGATACTCTGACGGGCTCCACCAAGCACTTGAGGCTAAGGAAAATGTAAAAGTCGGTGATATCACACAGACCTATGCTACAGTGACATTGCAGAACTACTTTAGAACGTATCACAAGATGTGTGGTATGACTGGTACTGCCGAAACTGAAGCGAAAGAATTCTGGGATATCTACAAGCTCGATGTAGTGGTCATCCCAACTAACAGGCCCATCCAGCGGGATGATAGAGAAGATCTCGTATACAAGACTGCCAGAGAAAAATATAATGCTGTTATTGACGAAATAGGCAGATTGACAGAGGCAGGGAGACCAAT
This sequence comes from uncultured Saprospiraceae bacterium, assembly GCA_964548935.1. Lineage (GTDB taxonomy): Bacteria > Bacteroidota > Bacteroidia > Chitinophagales > Saprospiraceae > GYS-P2D. Next base: position 6,472 of record CAZJTO010000069.1, on the reverse strand, counting down.
ACTAGTCGGTACCACATCCGTGGACATCTCAGAAAAACTGAGCAGGATGTTGAATCTAAGAAATATCAGCCATAACGTCCTCAACGCCAAACAACATCAAAGGGAGGCAGAGATTGTGGCCGATGCAGGTCGTGCTGGCAACGTCACCATTGCCACCAACATGGCCGGTCGTGGTACGGATATTAAAATATCCGAAGAGGTCAAAAAGGCAGGTGGCCTTGCAATCATCGCCACCGAGCGTCACGACTCTCGGCGAGTAGATAGACAACTCAGAGGTCGTGCCGGTCGTCAGGGTGATCCTGGATCATCACAGTTCTATGTATCTCTCGAGGATAACTTGATGAGACTCTTCAACTCTGAGCGTCTTGCCAAACTGATGGATAAGATGGGTCATCAGGAAGGCGAAGTGTTACAGCACAACATGGTCAGCAAGTCTATCGAAAGAGCTCAAAAGAAAGTTGAAGAAAACAACTTTGGTATTCGTAAGCGCCTCCTCGAATATGATGATGTCATGAATATCCAGCGGGAGGCGATCTATAAGAAGCGTAACAATGCCCTGTCTGGTGAACGCCTGTCTGTAGACCTCTACAACCTATTCTCTTCGCTCACCGAAAACATCGTGAGCGACTACAAGTCAATGGATAATTTTGAAGGATTCAGAAATGAGTGCTTGAGAGTCTTGGGCAATGACCCCGATTTTAATGAAGATGAGTTTAAAGCTGCCGCCGTCGAAGTGCTCACAGAAAAACTCCAGAAGGAGACTACGGGACTGTACAATGAGAAGTTTGATAAAATCAGAGAAGTTCTCCTCCCGGTTATCAGACGCGTACATGAAAACGAGGGACACAGATTTAAGCGTATTGCCGTGCCATTTACAGATGGTAGTAGGACGCCTCTACCTATATCTGCAAATCTCGAAACAGCTATAGAAACTGAAGGAAACAGTATCGTAAAAGATATAGAAAAGGCCGTTAGCTTAAGCATCATAGACAACACTTGGAAAGAGCACCTGAGAGCGATGGATGAACTCAAGGACTCTGTACAAGCTGCTTCGTTTGAGCAAAAAGACCCGCTCGTAATTTACAAGATGGAGGCTTATCAGCTATTTGAGAGGTTGATTTATAATATTAATGAGGAGGTTAGTACCTACCTGATGAGGGGTAAGCTCGTCATCAATGTGGATGACAATCTCCGTGAGGCTAAACAGCAGCGCACGGATCTAAGCAAGACCAGCGCATCCAGATCTGAAGATATGGCACGACGTCGAGCATCTGAAGGTGTGAGCCGACGAAGGGAAAAGCCAGAAACCTTTAAGCGTACTACCCAGAAGGTGAAACGTAATGAGCCGTGTCCATGCGGAAGCGGTAAGAAGTTTAAACAGTGCCACGGTAAGAAATAATCTACTATTTTTGAAATAGTATGAAGACCATCATTTCTTTATTTGCCTTAGCCTTATGCTGTAGCGTTAATACAAATGCTCAGCAGATCATTGAGACTCCAGAAGTAGGCCAGTTTATGGACTACTTTGTTAAGATTGGCAAACAAGAACCCTATATCGATGGATGGCGCATCAAGCTCATAAGCACGACGGACCGTCGGGCCCTTGAGAGTGCTAAGTGGCTTCTGGAAAAGAACTATCCTAATATGGTATACGAGTTAGAGCATGAAGCGCCATATTATAGCATGAAGGTAGGTGCTTACGAAACTCGTATTGACGTGGAGCCACACCTCGCCTCATTTAAAGAAGACTTTCCTTTTGCGATCCCTTTTCGAGATAGGGTGATGAAAATAGAGCTCCTAGGCGATGGCTCTACGCAATAGTCCAAAGGGTCTACCTAAATTTGATTGGATTCTATTCATCATCTATATTGCTTTAGTAGGGATAGGATTGATGATGCTTTTTGCGACAACCTATCACGACAGTAATGGTGGCAACATTTACTCGATCAATAGCACCTTCGGGCGTCAAGCCATCTGGGCAGCAATATCCTTAGTCGCCTTACTCCTAGTAGTACTCATGGATTGGCAGATATTCAACAGTCTCGCAATTCCCCTCTACGCTCTTAGTATTATATCGCTGGTATTAGTGCTAATATTTGGTCGTGAAGTCAATGGCGCCACCTCTTGGATCTCCTTGGGGCCGTTTTCGATACAGCCCTCGGAATTTGTTAAGCTTACCACTGCTATCTATTTAGCCAGTTTTTTAAGTGCCCTGCGCAATGACCTACGCAAGGTATGGACACAACTTATATCCGCTGGAATCTTCTTACTACCCGCAGCACTGATTATGCTACAACCTGATGCTGGTTCTGCGCTCACCTTTTTTTCGCTATTGATTTTGCTCTATCGGAGAGGTTTACCCTCTCTTCATTTTATCGTCGTGATTCTAGTCTTTTTGACCGTGGTTTTTACACTGACCTATGGTGTACCTGTAGCGCTCACCATTCTATTCTTAATCATGGTAGCATTCCTGGTTGACTTCAGTAAGATGAGGATGTTTTCTATTATGCTATTGACCACCTTGACACTATCATCCTTGGTCTGCTTTCAATTTGATTGGAGCCTTTATTCAGCCATCCTCAATGGTTTGGCAGCTGTAGGTGTGCTATACTATTTCAATCCTAGACAATCCATCGGCACTAAGTTTTCACTGTTGGGAGGTGTAGCGATGTTAGCGATGCTTTCATATTCTAGCTTGTTCGCCTTTAATAATATTCTGAAACCGCATCAACAAGATCGAATAAATGTCTGGCTTCAACCCGAAAAGTGTGATCCTCGAGGCTCACTATACAACTTGTTACAGTCTAAACTCGCCATCGGATCAGGTGGACTCACCGGTAAGGGGTACTTGGATGGCACCTTCACAAAACTTAACTACGTCCCAGCGCAAACTACTGATTTTATCTTCAGCACGATCGGAGAGGAGCAAGGCTTCGTAGGAGGCGTTGCGGTAATCATCTTGTTTTTACTGCTCATAGTTAGGATCGTACAGAAGGGCGAAGACTCCAAACATCTATTCGTCAAAAACTACTCTTATGCTATCGCTGGATTTATATTTTTGCACTTCTTTGTCAATATTGGAATGACCATGGGCATTAGCCCAGTGATTGGTATTCCCTTGCCATTTATTAGCAAGGGCGGGTCCTCTCTCCTAGCATTTTCAATGATGATCGGTATTGCACTGAATATGTATAAAAGCAGATAAATGGGATTTGAGCTTGTCAAAACAACCTCAACGGGTAATGCGCGTGCAGGAGTGCTCAGCACAGACCACGGTAGTATTGAGACTCCGATTTTTATGCCAGTAGGAACTCAAGGTTCTGTCAAAACTGTCCACTTCAGCGAATTGGAAGACCTACAGGCCCAAATCATCTTGGGAAACACCTTTCATCTTTATTTGCGACCGGGACATGAATTGATCTCTCGCTCTGGTGGATTGCACAAGTTTATCTCCTGGGATAAACCTATGCTCACTGATAGCGGTGGCTTTCAGGTATACTCCCTAAGCGGTATCAGAAAGATTACCGAAGAAGGGGTCAAGTTTCAGAGCCCTGTGGACGGCTCCAAGCATTTTTTTTCGCCAGAGTACGCTATTGAAATTCAGCAGCATATTGGGGCCGATATCATCATGGCGTTTGATGAGTGTACGCCGTTTCCTTGTGACTATCAATATGCCAAAAAATCAATGCACCTGACTCATCGTTGGTTAGATCGCTGTCAAAACTACTTTAAGAATCATCCCTCCATACATGGCTACAACCAGATTCTCGCTCCGATCGTGCAGGGTAGCACCTACGACGATCTGAGGACTGAGTCCGCTAAATATATCGCCGATCACAGTGCCGAGGTCAATGCTATTGGCGGTTTGTCTGTAGGCGAACCCGCTCCGATCATGTACGACACAACAGAGCTAGTCTGCGAGCATCTGCCGACACATCAGGCAAGATATCTCATGGGCGTAGGTACTCCAATGAATCTATTGGAGTGCATCGATCGCGGTATTGACATGTTTGACTGTGTATTGCCTACCCGCAATGCTCGACATGGCATGCTCTATACGAGTCAAGGCATTATTAACATCAAGAATGCTAAGTGGAAAGAAGATCATAGTGCTATCGACGCAGAGCTCATCTGCCCTACGAGCAATCGACATAGCAAAGCATATCTGCGGCATTTATTCAATGTGAAAGAATCTTTAGGCTTGCAGATCGCCAGCATACATAATCTGACATTCTATCTATGGTTGATGGGAGAGGCCCGCAGCCATATCCTCAACGATACCTTCTCAGAATGGAAATCTAAAATGGTCGCACAGATGAGCCAAAAGCTCTAAAAACAAAAAACGCCCATTCTAAGAATGGGCGCCTCAAAACAAAACGAAAAACCAACTTTATCTTTCGGATCTATGTGATCCTATGTTTCTTATACTCCTTTTCTCAACTTGACTGGAAGATTCAACTTCCTACCCTCTCTGTATATTTCTAAATCAACTGTATCTCCGATCTTAGAGAACTTCAACGCATCGGATAATTCCTCAAAATCTCGTACCTCCCTATTATCTACGCCTATAATAACGTCGCCAATCTCTACACCCGCTGCTTCTGCAGAGCTAAAAGTTCTACGTCCATAGCGATCTTGACCTAAATCAGCAACGACTACTCCATAATCTATACCAAGATCAAAACCAGCTTCCTCAGCAGCACTGATTGGCTGAATACTCACACCAAGCATCGCACGTTGGATATCTCCTCCTGTCTCTTTAATCTCACGTATGACCCTCTGTACAAGATTGGCAGGAATAGCGAACGAATAACCCGCATACACTCCCGTTGGTGATGATATAGCAGTATTTATGCCAATTAGCTCTCCTTCTACATTTACTAGCGCTCCACCACTATTTCCAGGGTTCACGACAGCATCTGTTTGAATAAACTCTTCAATGGTCTTTTGTCCTTTGATGATGTCAAGCTCTCGACCCATGGCACTTATAATGCCAGCAGTCACTGTCGAAGTGAGGTTGAATGGATTACCTACGGCCACTACCCATTGTCCAACCTCCAAGTTGTCACTATTGGCAAATTTGAGATGTGGCAATCTTTTGCCCTCTCCTTCAATTTTTATAACGGCAAGATCAGTACTTGGATCTGTTCCTAACTTTTGTGCTTGATAGGTTCTACCATCCTCTAAAATAACTTCGATGTAATCAGCAAAGCCTACTACGTGATTGTTAGTCACGATATACCCATCCTCAGAGATTAGCACTCCGGATCCTGTGCCAGCTTGCGGTCTAGAACGAGATCTCCTATATCCCCAAAAGTCCTCAAATGGATCATAATTATCTCTCTGTTGATAATCTACATACGCCTTGTTCTGTGCTTTGATATGGACTACCGCAGGATTGGCTATCTCTGCCGCCTCAACGAAATTTGTCTGCCTACTAGTATTCGTTTCAAGCTGTCGGTTATTCTGAGCGCTATCACTAGTGTCATACTTCTCCGCTTCTGAAAATTCATAGATAACAGTATTCTTGTCTAACATCTTGAAGGCCCCTATGGCGATAAAGCCACCGAGCACTCCCGCTACAATTAATTGGAATATCGTCTTCATTAATATCAAATATTAGATTATTAAAAACCTCTTCAAACCTTACTAAAAGCTCTTCTTACCTATAGTAACCAATGGTCCTTATCTCAAGTTCTCCATCACTAATCTGAGTTGTTTATGAGAGTATGAATATAACCGATTTTCAACCGTCTTATTACCTCGCTCTCAGTTAAAGCAACGTTAATTAGGTCATCCAAATAAGAGAGGAGCTCATAGCTCCTCTCTTAGATTTATCAGTGAGTCAATCCCTTAACTACTGCTGTACTTGCTCCAAAAACATTGTTCTCTCCATAGCGAGACTTTCCTTGTCTGGCCCACTCCATTTCTATCTCTAACTCCTTGAGTTTAAGCTGATCTGTGGTAGCTTTCAGTTGAGCGGCTTTCGCTTCATACTGTGCTGCCTCGTAGAGCGCCTTTGCCTCTGCAATTGTTGCATTACCTAGATTTGTTTTTTCTTCAGCCATCTCTGCCGCAAGCTTGTTCTTTTCGATCTGCTCTGCTGTCCGTTTCGCTGCTTCTGAAATCTCCTGTGGTATATCGACATCTGTAATCTGAACCCTCGCCAGCTCTAAGTAGAACTCTGTCAATTCTTCAGATAAGATCGCTGATAGACGCTGCTCCGCTTCACCACGTTTGGTCAAGTTGAGATCTACAGCCCCATAGTTAGGGATCACTTCTTTACCAGCTGACTTAATCGTTTTCACGAGCTTAGTCTCCACATCTGCAATCTCAGTATGCAGAAGATTAACCTTCTTAGGATTATATCTGAAGTCGACCGAAATCTCCACCCCTGTAGACATATTATTCAAGTCGTTAAACTCAAAATCATTAACCACTGTCTGCTCCCGACAGTCATACTCCACCATGT
>CAZJTO010000068.1:0-10914 GCA_964548935.1 uncultured Saprospiraceae bacterium | reverse complement strand
GCTTCCATCTTAGCCAACACCTTCTTGAGGGTATCGGCTTTGAGGTCATCGACAGTGGCTGCAATACCCATCTTATTAGCGAGGGCGACTAAGTCCACTTCTTTGAGCTTCTTGACATCAGCAACAGATAGGTCGGATTTGCCAAAGTCGTGAATAGACTTACCAGCTTTTGCCAAAGCTCTTAGGCTGTCAGGCACAGTAAATCGGTCACCAAACTTCTTAGTGAAGTCATCACACTCTGCTATGAACGTATCCATGCCTACATAGTCGATATATGACAAGGCACCACCAGTGTATGGAGGGAATCCCCAGCCCATCAATGATCCTATATCTCCATCTACAACTGATCGCAATACTCCTTCATCAAGACAACGATATGCTTCTATAGCCTGACGATGTAGCAATCTCTTAGCTACTACTTCATTAGGCATGACGTCCATCTTGCTTTTAAAGATCGTCTTAAGCTCTGGCCACAAGAATTTTTTGCCCCCATCTGGGTACTCATAAAATCCTGCACCAGCTTTCTTGCCACCACGGCCGAATTCTTCGACCATCTTTTTAGTCAAGTTATAATTGCGCTGTAGTTCTGCATTGTCTTTCAATCGAGGATCTGACTCCATGACATGTAGTCCGAGCGTCAGCGATACTTCATCTGACACGGCTAATGGACCTACAGGCATCCCTTTAGTCTTTGCAATATTTTCTATTACAGCTGGCAATACACCTTCTTCGAGGAGATAAGCTCCCTCAGAAGTATATGTCCCGAAGCATCGAGATGTATAAAATCCTCTACTATCATTCACCACGATAGGCACTTTCTTAATAGCCATCGTATAATCAACTGCTGCACCTATTGCTCTATCATTGGTCTTTTCTCCTACGATGATCTCCACAAGTGGCATCTTGTCAACTGGAGAGAAGAAGTGAATACCGATAAAGTTTTCAGGCCGATCTGATGCCTTTGCAAGCAATGTAATCGGAATGGTAGAAGTATTAGAGGCGTAGATTTTCTCCTTCGCTAATACCGCTTCAGTTTCAGCCGTGACGGTAGCCTTAAGATCCACATTTTCAAATACCGCCTCGATTACCATATCACAGCCTTCCACATCTTTAGGATCGGCCGTGGCCTTGATACGTGCTAACACTTCATCAGCCTGCTCTTGTGTCATCTTACCCCGGGATACTCTTTTCTTGAGTAGTGCTCGTGAGTAGTCTTTTCCTTTCTCAGCACCTTCGATAGTGACATCCTTGAGGACGACCTCTTGCTTAGCTAAGTATGCAGATACATAAGCTATGCCCGCACCCATCATACCCGCACCGAGGATCCCAAGTTTCTTGATCTCGTAATTGTCCAGTCCTTTAGGCTTAGCGATTCCTTTCTTCGCAGCTTGGATTCCGAGGAAACCTGTGCGGATCAAGTTTTTAGCCTCCTTAGTATTCATGACCTGAGTGAAGTATCTTGCTTCGATTTCTAAAGCCCGATCTATTTTAACCTGAATGCCGTCATGCACCACACTCATGATCGCCTGTGCTGCAGGGTAGTTGCCATGCGTCATCTTACGCACATTACCTATCGCACCCACCATGGTTTGGACACCATTAGGTGTCATTAAGCCACCACCTGGAATCTTATGCTTTTTATTATCCCATGGTTGCATCGGCGTAGGGTTGTTAGCGATCCATTCCTTGGCAGCTGCCATCATTTCATCTTGCGACGTTGCTAGGGCATCAATCAACCCATCCTTTTGTGCTTTTTTAGGATTTGCCTGTATGCCTTGTAACATGTACATCAATGCTGACTGCAAACCCATCAAGTATGGCGTCTTAGCGGTTCCACCACCACCTGGCAGGAGTCCCACCTGTACCTCTGGAAATCCGATTTTGATTTTTGGATTGTCGAGGCATATTCTGTGGTGACATACCAGACATAACTCCAGTCCACCACCTAATGCTACACCATTAATCGCTGCAACGAATGGCTTTCCACCAGTTTCAATTGCTCGCATACCTTGATGCATCTTCATCATTGCCTCAAGTTGCTCCTCTGCGGATGCGCTTTGTTTTTCCAATTCTCTGAGGTCAGCGCCAGCCATAAACATGCGACGTCCAGATGTCAGGATGACTCCTTTGATCTTGTCATCGGCGATCGCTTTATGTGCTGTTGATATATATTCTTGGATGAATTCATAGCTAAATAAATTGGTCGGATTGTCCTTCTGATCAATTGTAATTACCGCTATACCGTCACCATCTACTTCGTAAGTGAAGAATTTATTGCTCAATATTGTCTCTGCCATTGTTCTGTTTCTCTTAATTGTTAGTGAGGTATAATTAAACTCGTTCGATTATCGTAGCGATACCCATACCGCCACCGATACATAAAGTAACTAATCCAGTAGTCTTGTCTTGGCGCTCTAACTCGTCGATTAATGTACCCATAAGCATACATCCTGTCGCTCCGAGCGGATGACCTAATGCGATGGCACCACCATTGACATTGATGATATCATGGGGCACATTGAGCTTATCCATTAATAACATAGGTACTGCAGCGAATGCTTCATTCACTTCCCACAGATCAATATCCGATACTTGCATACCCGCTTTCTTAAGGGCTTTGGCAGAGGCTGGAGCCGGACCTGTCAACATGATTGTAGGATCTGTACCATAGACTGCGACAGATTTCATTCTTGCACGAGGCTTCAGATTCAGGGTTTTACCTACCTCTTCGTTGCCGATTAAGGCCAGTGCGGCACCGTCTACTATTGCCGATGAATTCCCTGCGTGGTGTACGTGATTGACACGTTCGATCTCTGGATATCTATCTATCGCTACTGCATCAAAACCTGCCATCTCACCCATCAATGCAAATGATGGTTGCAATCCAGCTAAGGTTTCCATAGATGTCCCAGGACGGATGTTTTCATCCGTATCGAGCATAGTCACGCCATTGACATCTTTTACTGAGATACGCGATTTGAATAATCCAGCCTTTTCCGCAGCGGCAGCTCTCTTTTGTGATTCTACTGCAAAGGCATCGACATCTGATCTGCTATAGCCATATTTGCTCGCTATGAGATCTGCCGAAACTCCTTGTGGTATGGCGTGACCTGGCAATGCTACAGCTGGGTCTAACATTAATGCTCCGGCATCACTACCCATCTTAACACGTGACATGCTCTCGACACCACCAGCAATCAATAACTGACTAAATCCACTCTTGACATAGGCTGACGCTTGGTTAATCGCCTCTAAACCTGATCCACAGAATCTATTCAGTGTCACACCACAGAGGTGATCTCCATAGCCCGACTGTTGTGCCGCAGTCTTAGCGATGTTAGCTCCTTGATCCATTACTTGAGTGACACAACCTAATATGACATCCTCAACTAGCTCTGGATCCAAATCGTGCTTTTTTCTTAAGTCTTTTAAGAGTTCTGATGTCAGATGTGTAGGGGTTACTGTATTCAGTGATCCTTTTTTGTTGCCTTTGCCTCTTGTGGTCCTTATGGCATCATAGATATATGCTTCCATGTTATTGTGATTTTTTATTTGAACTATTGCTATTTTTTTAAACTCATTAAGAACATACTCATCGATTGCTTGACGAATGGGTCATCATAGCCCTCCGCAATCGTCTCAATCATAGGTTCTATAGGTCTATCTACTAATTTTAATAATGCCTTACGGAAATATTCTTTGGACTTAGCATACACAGGCAAGTAGACACCCATCACTTTTTTAAGGTGTTTTTCTGCCCGACCGAGTACTTCCTCCACCTCTACAGATTCATCAACCAAGCCTATCTCCAGGGCCTCATCACTACTAAATAATCTTGCCTGTTGCACGGCTTTCCATGCTTGTTTTTCACCGAGATGATAGGCATATACATCACTCATCATCTCTGGTATCAGCATGGACATTCTGAATTCGTGCATGCCGATCTTGTGCTTATCACCCTTGGCCATCACACGATAATCAGCACATAGCGTCAGGATCGTAGCCCCAGCGGGTGCATACCCAGTGATGGCGCAAACCAGAGGCTTGGGAAAACGAATCATGCTCTGTACTGCACCGAGATAGGCTCTCCAAAAATCCTTGCCGCCTTCACGATCAGCCTGTGCCAAACTTACAATATCCAGACCTGCACTGAAGCAGTTAGGTCTACCTGCAAGGATTACACCTTTCACCTCGTCATCCTGTCCTAGTTGGCTGAATGCCTCCATCAAGTCTCTACTCAATGACTCATTAATAGCATTTACTTTGCCATTGTTTATTTCAACGATGGCATAGTCGTTTTTACTGATGATATTCAATGTTTCCATACTCCGATCAAAATGAGCCTCAAATATTAAGAAATTGCTACCGTAAATTCTCAGTAATATTTAGCGATAAGGCCTGAGACATACAATTAGGATATGCCCCAATCTTTCAATATCTCTTCTGTATCCTGCCCTGCATATCTCGAACCAAACTGTACTTCGGTCACGGTGCGGCTGAACCTCGGTGCTGGTGCAGGCTGCTTGATGCCATCCAAATCGATATAAGTTTTGCGTGCTACGTTATGTGGATGTTGTGGGGCCTCCATCAGATCTAAGACTGGTGCAAAGCATACGTCAGTACCTTCCATGATCTCGCACCATTGCTCCCGAGTCTTCGTTTTGAATACCTCCGTGAGCTTTTCTTTAAGTGCGGGCCATTGAGAAGTGTCTAACTGCGACCCAAATACCTCCGGATCCAAAGCTGCTTTTTCAACCAATTGGGCATAAAACTGTGGCTCTAAAGAGCCGATCGAAATGTACTTGCCATCCTGAGTCTCATAGACCTCATAGAAGTGTGCACCTGAGTCAAGCATATTAATGCCATGAGTGGTACTATGTAGTCCTATTTTATGTAGTGTATTAAATATAGACATCAAAACGGCCGAACCATCCGTCATTGCAGCATCAATTACTTGACCTTTGCCAGACTTTTGTACCTCTATTAATGCCGCAAGTATACCCGTAACCAAAAACATAGCCCCACCACCATAATCACCAACGAGATTGAGCGGCGGCACAGGCTTAGAGTCGCTCCTGCCGATGCCTCGGAGGGCACCAGTCAATGAGATATAATTGATGTCGTGACCGGCAGCATGTGATAATGGGCCATACTGACCCCAACCTGTCATGCGACCGATGATCAATCGGGGATTTCTCGCCTGTAAGATGTCGGGACCTAAACCTAAACGCTCCATAACGCCAGGGCGAAACCCTTCGAAGAGTACATCTGCTTTTTCAACTAATTGTAATAGAGTGTCAACTCCGGCGCTGTCCTTGAGATTTAGAACGATAGACTTTTTGCCACGTCGGTTAGCGTCGGGCATGGGCTTTTGATTTGGGTCGGCTCGGCGTTCGACGAGGATAACTTCAGCACCCATGTCTGCTAGCATCATACCTGCGAATGGTCCAGGACCGAGGCCTCCTATTTCGATTATTTTAATTCCTGCTAATGGTCCCATAATTTGTCTGTTTTCTATACTGGATTGGGTCTTGATTTACTTACCTATGAAGTTGGGTTTGCGCCTTTCGGCGAATGCCATACAGCCCTCGGCAAAATCCATTGAGCCACAGCAGGCCTTTTGCAGACTTGCCTCCAGTTGCAAGTGTCTCTGCAAAGAGTTCTCATGCGATTGATTCATAGCAGTCTTGAGGGATCTAATGCCAAGTGTAGGTCCATGAGCAATCTGATTAGCCAAAGTTTGTGCCGTCGCCATCAGCTCCTCGTCAGGGACGCATTTCCAGATCATACCCCAATCTTCCGCTTGCTGAGCTCTGATCTTCTCACCTGTCAGAAACATGCCCATCGCACGAGCATTAGTCGTCAGCCGTGGCAACAACCATGTGGCGCCACCATCGGGCACAACACCTAGATTGGGTACAAAGACTTGGATGAAACTTGCCGATTCAGCGGCGAACACCATATCACAACACAAGGCGAGTGAGACTCCATAGCCAGCTGTTACGCCATTGACAGCAGCTATCACGGGCTTATCCATCTCATGTATCGTCTGGATAATAGGATTATAATACTTAATCAATGCCTGATAGGCACGTTCGCCTTGTTCTAGCAGGGCATCTGTATTTTTCTGTGGAGGCGAAGAAATATCCGCTCCAGCGCAGAATCCTTTGCCGGCACCAGTGATCAACACGGCCTTGACCGAACCATCTGCGGCAGAGTTTACGATGCACTCGTGCAGCTCGAGTAGTAACTCTTCACCGAGTGCATTGAGTCGATCGGGTTTGTTGAGTATTATGGTGGCAATACCATCCTCGTTATTATATTTTACTGAAGTGTAGGCCATAGTTATATTCTATGAGGGTTAGTGACTATCCGTGAATGTATATATCTCGAAGCCATAATGACTGCCCTGCGGAATCAATTAATTTACACTCCAGCATCGAGTTTTCAATAATAGGCGGGGATAACCTGTACGCTAGCTTTACAAACCTAGTGATCGCCCGATAATCTCTCGCATGATCTCATTCGTTCCACCGAGGATGCGCATGATGCGATTGTTAGCGTAAGCTTTTGCAATGGGATACTCCCACATATAGCCTGCTCCACCATGTAGCTGCAGGCACTGATCTATCACACGTCCCGCCAATTCTGTGGTCCAGTATTTAGCCATAGCGGCCTTTTCATTGCTGAGCTTGTCTTCGTTGAGCTCCATGATACAGCCATCTACAAATCCTCTGGCGATAGTAATCTCGGTCTTCATCTCTGCCATCTTGAATCGAGAGTTCTGAAATTTTCCGATAGGACGGCCAAATGCTTTTCTTTCTTTGATGAAGGTTAGTGTTTCGCTAAAGGCCTTCTCGGAGGCTGCGACAGCACCAACTGCAATCGACAATCGCTCTTGAGGCAAGTTGTGCATGAGATAGTAAAAACCTCGATCTTGATCACCGAGTAGGTTTTCTACAGGCACCTTCACATCACGGAAGAACAGTTCCGCAGTGTCCTGAGCTTTCAAGCCAATTTTATCCAGATTTTTACCGCGTTCAAATCCCGCCATGCCCCGTTCCACCATCAAGATGCTGATCCCTTTATGGCCTGCCTCAGTATTCGTTTTACAGCAGACTAGGACTAGATCGCTCAAGATGCCATTGGTGATATAGGTCTTTGCGCCGTTGAGGATGTAGTGGTCTCCTTGACGAACTGCTGTGGTTCGCATGCCCGCCAGATCACTGCCTGCGTCTGGTTCTGTCATCGCAATCGCCGTTATGATATCCCCAGATATTATGCCTCCTAGCCATCGATCTTTTTGCTCTGGCGTAAAGTACTTCTCAAAATAGGGGGCCATGACATCATTTTGTAAGATGAAGCCTGGCCCAGAAATGCCCAGCTTGATCATTTCTTCTTGGAGGATGGCATTGTATCTAAAATCTTTGAGACTCATACCGCCATATTCCTCTGGCAGGTCCATGCAGAGTAGACCCATCTCGCCCGCCTTGGTCCAGATCTCCTTGTCTACTATTCCGTCCTTTTCCCACTTGTCGACATGTAGCAGCGCCTCTTTTACTAAGAAGTCGTGAACGGTCTTTTGGAACATCAGGTGCTCTTCAGTAAGTATATTACTATCCATTGTCTAAATAATTTACCGGATTTCAGTTCAATTCCTCCAAGTTGACAAATTTGTAATAGAATCATTGTGGCTTACCGACAATTTTGTATCATCTTTTCGGAATCTGAAACTAGAATCAATTATCTAACTCTATTAACCTTTTGTCCATGGAAGCGGCGATTTCCTACTCCCCACTGCTTATACTCTTGCTCGGTACGCTCAGCGTTGTTTTGTGTATTGTTGTATTTGGGCTGCCTGCCTATATCTCCTTGATGTTGTCGGCAATAGTCGTAGGCATGATGACGCCATACACTGGTGACGGTAGTGCTTGGGTTGTGGCTGTCGAAAATGCCATGAAAGAATTTGGAGTAACTGCTGGCAAGGTATCTTTTGTGATTGCTATTGCGTCGGTCTTGGGGCTCGCTATGACCGAGAGTGGGGCAGCAGAAAAAATCGTCAATCGACTCATACACGTCTTTGGCGAACGCAGAGCCGGTATTGCATTATTGGTATCTGGTTTTATACTCTCCATTCCTGTGTTCTTCGATACGGTTTTCTTTTTGTTGATGCCGCTGGCGATTGCCCTCACCCAAAAGACAGGGCGCCACTTCGTGTTATTCGTCATGGCGATTTCCTGTGGTGCGGTCATTACGCATTCGATTATTCCACCTACACCAGGGCCACTATTGATGGCGGAGTCACTACAGCTTAACTTAGGCTTGGTAATCATTGCAGGCTTACTAGCAGGGATCCTTCCAGCAATCGCTGGGTATAAGTATGCACAGTACCAAAACGTGAAGATCTCCATATTCCCTCCTCGGATGAGCGATGAAACTGAGGACAATAAAATTGATCGACTGCCATCATTTGGACTTTCACTGATGCCCATACTCCTGCCATTGCTGCTCATCATCGGGGCCTCAGTAATCAAGGTTGTCCAACCAGATAGCAGTGACATGCTTACACAATGCATTCTTTTTTTGGGTGAAAAAAATGTAGCCATGTTCCTCGGACTAATCGTGTCACTATACCTATGGGCGAAAGGGCAAGGGCTCAATCTAAAACAGTTAGGCTCCAAAATGGAGCGACCATTAGAGATAGCTGGACTGATAATATTGATAACTAGTTCGGGTGGAGCCTTTGGTGCAATGATCAGCAAGACTGGCCTTGGCGATATGATTGAGGCAATCTCTGCCAATGGTTTCAGTATGAATCTGATAGTCGTTGCATGGGTGATGGCAGTAGTCATTAAGCTGGCTCAGGGATCAGGAACGGTATCGGTGATCACTACTGCAGGCATCATGGCAGCAATCGTTGGCTCAGGTGCTGACCTGCCGTATCATCCCATCTATTTATTCATGGCTATTGGATATGGATCTATGGTAGGATCATGGATGAATGATAGTGGATTTTGGATCGTTGGGAAGCTAAGTGGTATGACAGAGCAACAGACCTTCAGGTCATGGACTATGCTACTGGTAATTATCGGCACAGTAGGCTTTTTACAAGCATTGGTGATGTCGTATGTTCTGCCCTTAACCTAAAATTGTAAGGATTGTAAATGAAGTTAGAGACTGATTACTTAGTCATCGGGAGTGGCGCTGTTGGAATGGCATTTGTCGATGTGTTGTTAACCGAGACGGGTGCGGATATCATCTTAGTGGATCGGTATGCTAAGCCGGGCGGACACTGGAATCTCGCCTACCCATTCGTCACTTTGCACCAGCCGTCACAGTTTTATGGAGTCAGTTCTAAAGAGTTAAGCCGTGGAGAATTGGACAAGGTTGGCCTCAATAAAGGGCTTTTTGACCTCGCCACAGGAGCAGAAGTAAGCGCCTACTACGATGAGGTGATGCGAGATACTTTTTTAGCTTCTGGGCGGGTGCGATATTTTCCCTTATGTGAATATCAGGGTGATCATAAGTTCAGCTCCATCATTACAGGGGATAACTACGAGGTGACAGTCAACCGCAAATTGATCAATGCGGCTTTTCATACAGCTAATGTCCCATCGGCCCATACACCAAACTTCACCATCGATGATGGGGTCAATTTCATGCCTCTGAACGAACTACCGACTATTACTACACCACCCGAAGGCTTTGTCGTCATAGGTGGTGGTAAGACGGGTATCGACGCATGCCTGTGGTTGATACAAAATCGTGTTCCCTACGATAAGATCACATGGATTGTATCTCGAGATGGCTGGATGATCGATAGGAGCACGACACAGCCAACAAACGCATTTTTTGAACAGACAATCGGCAACCAAGCCAATCAATTTGAAGCAGTTGCGGAGTCGACGTCTATGGAAGATATGTACGAGAGGCTCGAAGCAAAAGGAGTGCTCGTCAGAATTGATCAGACTGTCAAGCCACGGATGTTTCATGGGGCTACCATCAGTCAGATGGAACTGGCTGAGATGCGAAAGATCAAAAATGTCATTAGGAAGGGTAAGGTAAAGCATATCGCACCAGATCAGATTGTGTTAGAACAGAGCACGATAACTACGAGCCCTCAGGTGGTCCACGTAGACTGCTCCGCTACACCGATTACCAATAAGGAGATCAAGCCAGTATTCAATGGAGATGTGATCACACCCCAGATGGTGCGGAGCTATCAACCCGTATTTAGCGCGGCAATGATCGCCTATGTAGAAGCTCACTACGATACTGATCAAGAGAAAAATGAACTGTGCCAAGTGGTGCCACTGCCAGACTATGATACAGACTGGATGGTTCTGATGGCCGCCCAAATGCGCAACCAATTCACCTGGTCACAAGACAAGGAACTTAGAAGGTGGATTGGAAATAACCGCCTCGATGGTTTTGCCAAAATGATTCAAAACGTAGATCGTACTAATAAAAAACACCTCGCTATCCTCCAACGGTTGAAGGACAATGCACTGCCTGCAGTAATGAAGCTGCAACAATATATAACAGAGCTGGAGGCTACAAACAAAAGAGATATGAACCACCCACAATTTCAAGTCGACAAGTCAATGTTTTTTAATGGCCGCTTGGCTGACATGCCTGCCGACGCATTAGCAATAGCGGATGGCGAAGTACTGGTTAAAGTAGATCGATTTGCCTATACCTCTAACAATATCACCTATGCTGTCGCGGCAGATATGGTCGGTTATTGGAAGTTTTTTCCAGCTATGGGCGAGGATAGCGATGGGCAAGGAGTGATACCTGTTTGGGGCTTTGCAGACGTAGTCGAATCCAAAGCAGATGGCGTGCCCGTAGGCGATCGATTGTTCGGCTACTTTCCGCCCGCAAGTCACTTAAAGATGATGCCGACTAGGATTA
>CAZJTO010000067.1:0-10929 GCA_964548935.1 uncultured Saprospiraceae bacterium | reverse complement strand
TAACCTCTTCCATGA
This sequence comes from uncultured Saprospiraceae bacterium, assembly GCA_964548935.1. Lineage (GTDB taxonomy): Bacteria > Bacteroidota > Bacteroidia > Chitinophagales > Saprospiraceae > GYS-P2D. The sequence continues at coordinate 10,914 of CAZJTO010000067.1, read as the reverse complement.
TATCCTCCAAGGTCACGATTCCTTGAGTTCCTCCATACTCGTCAACTACGATGGCCATGTGGGTACGCTTGAGCTGAAATTCCTTGAGCAGCTCATTTATATTCTTTGACTCAGGCACATAAAGCGTATTGGTCCGTATCAGACCAGTCCAAGTGAAGTCAGACTTCTCAAGAGTATAACTTAGGAGGTCCTTGACGTACAGTATGCCCTTGATGTTGTCAAAATCCTCTTCATAAACAGGTATCCGAGAATAGCCTGATTCCTTCACCATTTTCATAACCTCTTGGAAGTCTGATTCAATATCTAAAGCAGTGATATCAATACGGCTTTTCATGATCTGGCTTGTGATCACGTCTCCAAATTTGATGATCCCTTTGAGTATATCTACATCCTCGCTATCTTCTTCTTCAGCCACTGCAAGATCAATGGCTTTATCAATTTCTTTTTTGTCTGTGCTACTCTGTGTAGTAAGGCGCTGACGATAGATTCGCTCTTCCATATTACTTGAAAAACCAACAAGCAATGAATTAAGTGGCCTAAATAAACTTGACAATAGAGCTATAGGTAATGCCATCAGTCTGGCATGGCGAACATTATTGAGGTTCGCATAGATTTTGGGAGCCACCTCCCCGAATAGAACCAATAAAAAGGTCACTCCAATGATCGTAATAGAAACACTGATTATCGAGGCCATTACCGAAAGACTGATCCAATCCAATCCTATTGTATTCAAGATGTTTTGCCCCCACGACTCAAGGGTAGTTTGAGTGATCAGCTTCCTGAGAAGGTAGTCAGAGAGGATTACAATTCCGATGTTGATGAAGTTGTTGCTGATCAAGATGGTAGCCAACAAGCTTCTGGGCTTATTCTTTAAGGTTAGGATCCGCTGATCATTTCTTTTGGCGCCGTCTTTAAGTTTGTCAAGATCCTTGGGCGAGAGCGAGAAGAATGCCACCTCAGAGGCGGATATAAGTGCCGAAGCGAGCAGCAATAGCAACAGAATAAAGCCAATACCCATATAGCTGCCAAAGCTGGTCAATAAGTGTGTCTGATATGTTAATAAGTATTCGGTGGGGGGCTCTGGGTCCAATTTTTCGTTTTTAGTTAAAAAATGCCACGATCAGAATGGAAGGTCATCTTCTTCTGGCAATGTAGGAGGGGCGCTGGCAGATGGTTTGTCAACTTTTGGAAACTGCTCTTCGATATTGGGAAAGCTCCCACCTTGAGATAGTTGTCCCATTGTATCAGATCCTTCTCGTCGCTCTAACGATCTAAAATAATTAGAGACAATCTCGGTACTTCTGCGATCATTACCTTCTTGATCTTGCCACTTACGATGAGTAATTTTTCCGTCTACATATACGAGACTTCCTTTCTTTAGCGTCCGCTCGGCGCGCTCTGCTTGAGCACCCCAACAAACAATATCATGCCACTCTGTACGTGTCTGCCATTCGCCATTTCGGTCTTGGTAGTTTTCATTAGTAGCAAGAGAAAACTTAGTCACTTTAGACCCTCCTTCAAAATGTCTAATCTCTGGGTCTTTGCCTAAGTTGCCAATCAGAGTTACTTTATTTATCATACTCAGTCTTGATGTGTTTACTAAGATATATCTATTTAATTGTTTTTAGGAGACTCTTAAGTAGTCTTTGATAAACTCGTCAATCACTCGTGGGTAAGCGTAATCATCATAAGTCTCCGTTGAAACAATAATCTCCGACTCTACATGATCATTGAGACCCACCTTATAGAAGTCGATATGTACATCTTGATGCGTTAGTTTTTGATCCTTAGCTATGACATGAGCGATTTCTTGATCAGGAAACATTGAAGCGACCATCTCACTCATCGTATCTGTGGATGACTTGCTTTTGAGTTCCACCATCGGAATAGCATAGAGCCCTTGCCAGATATCTTTTTCCGTTCTCTTTTCGACTACGACTCCTTCCTTCTTAGCGAGGACCAAGCCTATGAAGTGTCTTGAGCGCCTCTTTAGTTTTTTTTCTTTTTGGGGTAACTGGTCAATGCAATTATTGTTGTAGGCCGAACAGTCTGTTATCATAGGGCATTGTTCACAGTCTGGGTTTTTAGGTTTACAACAGAGTGCCCCAAAATCCATGATCGCCTGATTATAATCCGCGGAATGGTCCCGTGAAAGCAGCTCTTCTGCAAGTTGACTAAACTCCTTTTTGCCAGCGGTAGAATTAATGGGGGTAAAGATTCCATACGCCCGGCTAAGCACCCGAAATACATTGCCATCTAATACCGCATAAGGTAGGTCATATGCAAAACTCGCTATGGCCGCAGCAGTATATGGACCTATACCAGGTAATGACAAGATCTCCTTGTATGATTTTGGAAATTGTCCGGCGTATGTATCTACAATGATTTTGGCGGTCTTGTGCATATTACGAGCGCGACTGTAGTATCCCAGTCCTTTCCATTGCCGCATTAACTCGTCTTCATGGGCTAAGGCAAGTGTCTCTACAGTTGGAAATTTTTCAAGTAATCGATGAAAGTATTTGGTTCCCTGTGCTACACGAGTTTGTTGCAGTACTATTTCAGAAACCCATATTGTGTAAGGGTCTCTTGATTCCTTCCACGGCAGGTTGCGGTCTATAGTCTTGTGCCATTGCAGTATATGCTCTGTGAAGTTCAAATCAACTCAATTCGACCCACAAGATGACTAAATAAAAAGGGAGGTACATTATTCATGTACCTCCCAGTAGTTTTTGGTGCTGAGCATTTGTCTTGTTAGGCCGATAACTGGCTTCTTATGGTATTATAGTTCCCGTATTGACCCATGATGGTTTTTTTAAGCTCTTTTCTTGCGAAGAAGATTCTGCTCTTTACGGTCCCTAACGGCAATACAAGTTCATCAGCGATCTCTTGATACTTATATCCTTCATAGTGCATCTCAAACGGAATGCGAATCGAGTCTTCAAGATTGCCAATCATCGTTCCGAGCTCTTCCATTTGGATGTTGGTGCCTGCACCGTTGCTCACGATCGTCTTACTCGAGTTGATAAAGTAAAGATTGTCAGTAGTGTCAACTATGGTATTGGCCTTTGTCTTTTTGCGATAATTATTAATGAAGATGTTCTTCATAATTGTAAATAACCACGCTTTAAGGTTAGTTCCTGCTCTAAACTTATCCCTGTTGGTCATAGCTCTGAAGGCAGTTTCTTGGTATAGATCTTTTGCTTCTTCGTTATCCTTGGTGAGGTTGTAAGCAAAAGACTTCAAAGATGGCGTTAGCTCATTGAACTTAGCATTGAAGTCAGTTTCAGTCATTGTTAGCATAGCGTATAAGGTTTTTGACATACACAAGATACAGATTTGTTTAACAAAACGAAGTCAACGGCTGAACATTGTTTGAACATTAATGTGGCAACATTGAAAAAAATGGTGCAACTATCTGATATTCAAATATTTGTATAAATGCGGATTAGAATGAATTTTCAAAAAATTTTGAAAATTTATTTTTGAGCCACATTAAAGAGATAGATCGCAACACCCAAAAAGAATAAATTGGGTATCCAAACACCAATGATCGGGAGCACATCCAGGTTGCACGCAAAGGTCTCGCTAAACTTGGATAAGACAACATAAACCGCTCCTATGCCAACACCCAAGGCCAAGTGCATTCCCAAACCTCCACGAATTTTCTTTGTTCCAATGGAGGCTCCAATAAGAGTCAAGATGAAAATTGTAAATGGCCCTGATGTCCGTTTATAGGACTCCACGGCAAACTGATTCGTGTTATCAAGACCTCGCACCTTTTCATAAGCAATATACTCGTGCAACTCAGGTGTGCTCATGATCTCCATCTGCTTACTATGCCTGATAAAATCCCCTGGCTTAATATTTATAGTTGTATCAAGCTCAACATCCTTTCCTCCAACCAATAATCCTTCTTTTAGATCGTCAAATGAGCGCATCTCATAATTCTTAGCGCGCCATTTTCCAGATTCACTTTTATAGGTCAGTCTTTCTGCCTTGAAGAATGATTCAAGTTCTCCTTCTATATTAAACTTTTCTAGCCTGAAGTGCTTCAGCGAAGAATCTCTCTTGTTGAAGTACCTGCAGTAGATCTTCTGATCTTCGGAAATAAAGAATTGTATATCATTAGACAATACTTTCTTGATTGACCTCTTGATGTATTTACTCTTAAATTCATTAAGATGATACGTGCTGTGAGGAATCACATAGTTCTCTCCTACCCAATGCAGGCTGGCAACTATGGCGGCTCCGATCAGCATCGGCCTCAGAATGCGATTGTAGTGCATCCCTGATGACAACATTGCAATGATCTCAGAGTCCTTAGCCATTCTGGACGTAAAAAATATAACCGACAGAAAAGCAAATAGCGGCCACAGCTCTCCATTGAGCCAAGGCAAAAAGTGTGCATAGTAATCTATCGCGACCTCCTTAAAACTTAGATCATTGGAGATAAACTTACCGATGCGTTCGCTTACATCCATAGCCACAGCTACCGCCGATATCAAGACAATGGTGTAGAAGAAAGTGATTAAGTACTTCTTGATAATATATTTATCGAGTTTCTTAAGCATCGGCCACTTGGTTCATCTTTGGATATTTATAAAGATTGATCATATCATTATTTAAACGTACGACAGTCGTTTATATCATATTCGTACCATTATTAAATGAGGTACTATAGAATCGCCGAGCCAGAACACTATTCCCTAATCGAAAAAGTCCAAAGAGTTGAGATTGAGCATATTCAACTTGGGCGTAATTTTTTGACTTTCTTTGTTCTGCATCATAAACCCTTCAGGGATCTTATAGCATGGCTGGCAAATCTACATCAAAGTGGTATCAAAAGTTCTGTTCTGAACACGAAGCAGACTTGCCACTATTTTTTCATAGCTGGTATCTCGATGCGGTGTGCGGTCAAGATAGCTGGGATGCAGTCGCTTATAGCAAGGACCATAAAACCCTAGCGATCTGGCCATACTATAAAAAAACCAAATATGGTCTGACTTACATTACTATGCCTCCACTGACACCATACTTAGGTCCATGGATCATAAATCCTAATGTTCAAAAGAGTCATAAAAAATATGGGTACGAACATGAGGCGATAGGTGCGCTCTGTGAGAAGCTGCCCCCTGTACACTTTAGAACAATCCATACACACCCATCAGCAAGTAATCTGCTTGCTGCCCGATGGAAGGGCTACAAAGAGAAATCGAGATATACTTATAGGATCGACCTTGGCGATCAAGAAGAAATATGGAATGGCATCAGTGACAAACAGAGAAATACGATCCGTAAAGCACAAGAGGCTCTTTCAATATCGGCTACTGATGACATTGATCTGTTTTATGAGTTTAACAAAAAATCATTTGACAGGCAAGATCTCGACATCCCCTATAATCTTGCGTTGATCAAAAGACTAGATACAGCCTTAGCTCTGAGGTCCCAGCGGTCCATACTCGAAGCAAAGGATAAGTCGAATAACGTACATGGGATGATTTACTTGGCCTATGATCAACACACCGTGTATCTCTTGGCTATAGGTAGCGACCCTCAATGGCGCAGTGAGGGGAGTATACCTTTATTAATCTGGCATGCGATCCAACAATTTAATGGAAGTCATAAAACCTTTGACTTTGAAGGAAGCATGATCCCGAATATCGAAAAGTTCTTTAGGTCTTTTGGTGGGAAGATGACCTCGTACAGTAGGCTATTTGCCACCAAGCATCGAGGTATAGACCTCCTCTTAACGCTCACTGGAAGATATGGCTAAGAGAGCGCTACTAATCGCTAATATTGATCTCGGCGATGACAACAACGCCGGCGTCGCTCTTAAAATCAAGGGCCAAGCTATGGCACTTGAATCTCATGGCTTTACTGTAGACCGGGTTCATAACATTGGAAACAAGCTGGTCTTGAATTCAAAAACTATTCAAAAACTAACAGGTCTATCCATACAAAAGAAGATAAGTTGGTACAATCATCTTGGGCAGATTAATCTCAAGGGATATGAGCTAGTTTGGCTCAGGCATCAAGTATCTACTCCCAGTATGATAACCTTGCTTCGCCATGTGCGCAAGGGTCATCCGGACATCACAATTATTATGGATATGCCAACCTATCCCTATAATCAAGAATGGACTGGTCTGCGAGGAACTGCTGTCATGACCATGGATCGGCATTATAGATCCCAACTCAAAAACTATGTTGACCTAATCGCACATAGTGGCCCTGAAAGAAAAATATTTGGGATTCCGACCGTCTCTATGACGAACGGGATTGATGTGTCTCAATTTGAAGAGTCTGCACCTGAAGATCTCTCTCATACACACATCCTAGCCGTTGGAAAATGGCGTTACTGGCATGGATTGGATCGTATCTTGTCAGGATGGGATGGTGATGCTGAAGCGACGCTGCATATAGTTGGCGCCGGAGAATATCTGCCCAAACTGAAGTCTTTTTGTTCAGATCACAACTTCAAGAATATCTTCTTTTATGGTCCTCTTACTGGCCCTCCCTTGGACCAGTTGGCCAAGCAATGTCATGTAGCTGTCGGAACATTAGGCCTCCACAGAAAAGGAGTGGTCGTTAATTCATCCTTAAAACACCGAGAATACTGTTCTCGAGGCATTCCGTTTATTTATTCAAGTCCTGATCCTGATTTTAAGAACTGTACCTTTGCACTGGAACTTACTGCAGATGACGTAGCGGTGCCGATAGCACAGCTCCTTGAATTTGATAGGAGATGTCGAGATCAAAGCCTGGGGTCACTGATGAGAGCATACGCCGAAAAAAACCTGTCTTGGCGACAGAAAATATCACAAGTTTTGGCGGCGCTATGAACTCTTGACAGCACTATTTCCATTATTAACTGACATAATGACCGTAATCCAACGATGGCAGAGATATTGCCGTAAGCGTAGTAAGGTAAATTGATACAAGCGATGAGTAAAGAAGAACAAGAAACCGAACAAGTAAAAGAACAAGAACCTAAGAAGAAAAAGAAGAGAGGGCGCTTTTCTAAAACGGCTAAACTCGAGGATAAAATTGTCGAGCTTGAAGCGGATGTGGCTGAAGCAAAGGATAAGTATATCAGGCTTTATGCGGAGTTTGACAATTATAAGAAGCGCACAGTAAAAGAACGCCTTGATCTTATCAACACTGCAGGTCGAGATACTATTTCTTCTCTTTTACCAGTTTTAGATGATTTTGATAGGGCCAAAAAAAGTGCGGACGACGACTCTACTAATGAGGTGTTTACAGAGGGTGTTACTCTCGTCTACAATAAGCTTAAAGGCCTATTAGAGTCAAAAGGGGTAAAAGAAATGACTAGTACAGGAGAAGTGTTTGATCCTGAACTTCACGAAGCCATCACCGAGATACCAGCGCCAACAGAAGAAATGAAAGGAAAAATCATCGATACCATCGAGAAAGGATACATGCTCAATGATAAGATCATACGCCATGCGAAAGTAGTGGTAGGCAAATAAAGAAAAATGGCAAAAAGAGATTATTACGAAGTACTTGGAGTACCTAAAAATGCAGAGGCTGGGGCTATAAAAAAGGCATATCGCAAGGTCGCTTTGAAGTACCATCCTGACAAAAACCCGGATAACAAACAGGCGGAAGATAAATTCAAAGAGGCAGCTGAAGCGTACGAGATACTTAGCGACGCTGATAAGAAAGCCCGTTATGACCGCTTTGGTCATGCTGGTGTGAACAATCAAGGAGGCTTCGGTGGTGGTGGCTCTATGAATATGGAAGATATTTTTGAGCACTTCGGCGATATTTTCGGCGATGGGGGCAGTCCCTTTGAAAGCTTCTTTGGTGGAGGACGCACTCGCACTCGCACAGGAGGGCAACGAGGTTCGAACCTCAGAATAAAAGTCTCCCTCACCATGGAGGAGGCTGCCAAAGGAATCAAAAAGAAGATAAAAGTCAAAAAGCAAGTCTCTTGCGACACTTGTAATGGCTCTGGTGCTAAGGATTCTAAATCTGTGGCAACTTGTAATACTTGTGGAGGCAATGGAATAGTGCGACAGGTAAAGAATACCTTTCTAGGTCAGATGCAGACGACCGGCACTTGTCCAAGCTGCAAAGGATCTGGAAAAACAATCAGCGCATTCTGTCCGAAATGCAAAGGCGATGGACGCATGTACGCCGAGGAGATGATTGAAATTGATATCCCGGCCGGTGTTGGCGAAGGCATGCAACTTTCGATGAGAGGAAAGGGGAATGCTGGTAAAGCTGGTGGCCCCGCTGGCGATCTTTTAATCGTAATCGGCGACATCGAGCACGAACATTTTGTGCGAGATGGCCACAATGTGATCTTTGATTTATTTCTAAACTTTGCCGATGCTGCATTAGGTACCTCGGTGCAGGTTCCAACTCTTGAAGGAAAAGTAAAAATCAAGATTCCACCTGGTACTCCAGCGGGGAAAATCTTTAGACTCAAAGGAAAAGGATTCCCCGAAGTGCAAGGCTATGGTAAAGGAGATCAATTGATCAATGTCAATATCTGGACGCCTAAGAAGTTAAATCCGGAAGAAACAGCGATGTTAGAAAAAATGCGCACTCTCCCTAATTTTCAACCTGCTCCTGACAAATCAGAAAAAGGATTCTTTGAGCGTATGAAAGATCTCTTTGAATGAGGATAATGTTGTTCTTCGTCTTAGTCGTGCTATTATGCGCCTGCCAACATTCAATGGATTATGCCAGCCAAAACCTGAGCGCTGGCTGGTCCTTCAGTAATGTGATATCCTTCACCTTAGAAGAGCAAGATAGAACCGCCGCTTCTCCAATAAATATAATCGTAGACCACAGCATAGACTATGGCTATGAGAACCTCTATCTCATCATTAGCACAAGTGGCGCCATGTCGACATCAGATACGATAAGTCTTCAATTAGCAGATACCCGTGGATCTTGGCTGTCATCCTGCCGATCTGATCATTGCTTATTCACTTATCCGTACGAGCTTAGCCATTCAGAAGGCAAAGTAGCAGAAGTTTCTGTCCGTCAATACTCAAGAGAAGAAGTGTTAAAAGGCATCAATCAAATTGGCATCGAGCTATGAATTAACACTTTCTAATCTGCTAATCATTTAATTTGAAGTATACTTTAAAACCTGTACGTGATGTCTGCACCGGAGATCATTCAAAAGCCCAAAGTCTCTATACATCCAGATATTTTAGCGAAGATCGAGGCAATGCCCGCCGTCGAAAGTCAGGTGGTTGTTCATTGTGTAGTATCCGCACCCGTCATTGGTGATCTAGGAATACGGATATGGCCTACAACATATCTATATGGAAACTCTGGGTCTCATCGCAGTGATTTAGTTCACCACGAAAACATCAGCGCATATCCAGATTGGCAATATATTAAAGCTGGAAGTTCAGGGTTTTTTACTTTGTTTTTTAGTGGCTTGCCAAAGTCTGTCACATCATTTGACTTGGTCGAAGAGATTCCTGAATCACACGGATTCGAAGTTCATGGAATCAGCAGAAACAAGACTGATGTCTACTATGTAAGATTTTAGCCTACGGGATTTTTTTGCATTCACGCATAAGTCTGTATCTGCATTTCCTATAGCACACGGGATTTATCATCTTTGTATCAATTTGAAAAGAAGCACTGAACCGCTCTTTTTCGACAGATTAAGTCTAACATCATGAAGGTATTGAAATTTGGAGGGTCTTCTGTTGCCCTATCTGAACGCATCAAGTCTATTGGATCCCTGATCAAAAAGAGAACTAAAGAGGAACAACTTACTATTGTTTTCTCTGCGTTCGGTGGCGTGACGGATCAATTAATCAGTGCAGCGACTGCTGCGTCAAATGGAGATCAATCATACACCGATATCATCTCTGAAATCCGGGATCGCCATCTATATGCTATTCATCAACTAGTCCCAGCATCTGATGCTCAATCAGCTAAGGATCATATCAATAAGAACTTCACTACCCTATCCGATCTCCTCAAAGGTGTATTTCTTGTTAGAGAGGCTTCTCCGAGAACCATGGACTATGTGCTATCCTTTGGCGAGCAGAATTCTAACTACATCATCGCCTCTTACTTTAACAGCATCGGTATTAAGAGTCAATACACAGATGCTAGACAACTCGTAAAAACTAATAAAGACTTCGGTGCCGCCAAGGTAGACGTCAACCGTACAGAACAACTGATAAAGGCATATTATTCAGAACATCAAGAATCGGTCAACATTGTAACGGGCTTCATAGGTTCGGATCAAGAAGGATTAACCACAACATTAGGCCGTGGAGGATCTGACTACACAGCAGCGATTTTGGCAAGTGCACTTAACGCAGAGGTCCTAGAAATCTGGACTGATGTAGATGGTGTTCTTACTTCCAATCCCCGTACCGTAGGCAATGCATACACAATCCCATCCCTCAGCTATGATGAGGCGATGGAGTTATCACACTTTGGAGCTAAGGTTATCTATCCGCCGACTATACAACCTGCGTTGTCAAAGTCGATTCCGATATATATCAAGAATACATTTAATCAGGACTTCCCAGGTACACTCATCAGCAAAGAAAAAACGGCAGACAATGGGAAGCAAATCACCGGAGTAACGTCGATATCTGATATAGCCCTGTTGACCCTTGAGGGTAGTGGGCTGATGGGGATCCCGGGTACTGCCGCTCGACTTTTTAGTTGCTTGGGCAGACATGACGTCAATATCATCATGATCACACAAGCTTCGTCAGAGCATTCAATCTGCTTTGCCGTAAAATCCTCAGAAGTGAAGCGTACCGTGGAGGCTGTACATCAAGAATTCGGAGGAGAAATGGAAAACGACCTTGTCCAACCACTCCGATCAGAGAAGGATCTGTCTCTTGTGGCTGTGATAGGTGAAAACATGAAAAGCGTGCCAGGCTTGGCAGGTAG
>CAZJTO010000066.1:0-10988 GCA_964548935.1 uncultured Saprospiraceae bacterium | reverse complement strand
ACTGTCTTGACGACATTGGGACCCGTGACAAACATATAACTCGTCTGCTCTACCATAATGATGAAGTCCGTCATAGCAGGGGAGTATACGGCACCACCAGCACAAGGCCCCATGATTGCCGAGATCTGTGGTACTACGCCCGAGGCTTGCACATTGCGATAGAAGATATCTGCATATCCCCCTAATGACTTTACACCTTCTTGGATACGTGCACCACCTGAGTCGTTGAGTCCGATTACGGGTGCTCCCACTTTCATGGCGAGGTCCATGACCTTGCAGATCTTTTCTGCGTGCGTCTCAGAGAGCGAACCACCAAAGACGGTGAAATCTTGGGCATATACATAGACCAACCTGCCATTTACAGTGCCATAGCCGGTCACCACACCATCACCCAGAAAGATTTGCTTACCCATACCAAAGTCCTTGGTACGGTGTGTCTTAAAGGCATCGATTTCTTCAAATGATCCTGCATCTAATAAGAAGTGTACACGCTCACGAGCGGTAAGTTTTCCCTTAGCATGTTGCTTGTCGATCCGAGCCTGACCACCGCCGAGCTTGGTTTCGTCAATCTTGCGTTGTAGTATGTCTTGTTTCTCGCTCATTTTTTGAAGTAATCTATCATTATGGTTAAAATCTCTGCCGCAGCCTTGGATATTACAGTACCAGGCCCAAACACGCCTGCAACACCTGCGTCAAAGAGATAGTCGTAGTCTTGTGGTGGTATCACGCCCCCAGCAATTACCAGGATGTCTGGTCGACCCAATTCTTTAAGCGCCTCAATCACTTGTGGGATCAGCGTCTTATGACCTGCCGCCAATGATGAGATCCCCAATATATGTACGTCGTTGATGGCTGCTTGCTTAGCTGCTTCGGCTGGCGTCTGAAAGAGTGGGCCAATGTCCACATCGAAACCTATATCGGCAAATGAAGTAGCGATCACCTTAGCGCCTCGATCATGTCCATCTTGACCGAGCTTGGCGATCATGATACGTGGCCTGCGGCCTACCTTCTGGGCAAATCGGTCAGATAAATCCTGTGCGGTTTTGAAATCTGCATTCATAGATATCTCTCGATGGTACACTCCTGATATGGTCTTATTAGTCGCTTGATACCTCCCAAAGCTACCCTCCATGGCATCTGATACCTCTCCTAAAGTCGCTCGGGCTCTGGCGGCTTCTACGGCGAGATGCAGTAGGTTGCCCTCATTGCTCTTGGCAGCAGAAGATAAGGCTTCCAATGATTTTTCTAACTGTACATGATCTCGCTGTTCTTTCATGGTATTGATGCGAGCGATCTGCGACTCACGTACTGCCGTATTGTCGATATCTCTCACCTCTATATCGATATCCTCATTGCTCTGAAAGATGTTGACACCGACGATTTTATCCACGGCACTATCTATGCGTGCTTGCTTGCGAGCGGCGGCTTCTTCAATCTTCATCTTAGGCAGGCCATTTTCAATCGCTTTAGCCATCCCACCGAGCTCTTCGACCTCTTGGATGAGCTGCCAGGCTTTATCGATGATCTGATCTGTCAGATACTCCACATAGTAACTTCCTCCCCATGGGTCGACGGCTTTAGTGATGTGTGTCTCTTGTTGTATATACTTCTGTGTATCTCTGGCGATCTTGGCACTAAAGTCTGTCGGCAGTGCTAGGGCTTCATCCAGAGAGTTAGTATGTAAGGATTGCGTGCCACCGAATACTGCTGACAACGCCTCGATAGTCGTACGAGCGATATTGTTAAATGGCTCTTGTGCGGTCAAACTCCATCCCGATGTCTGACAATGTGTACGCAGTGCCATAGACTTAGGATTCTGTGGATCAAATTGACTGACGATCTTAGCCCATAGCACACGTGCTGCACGCATCTTAGCGATCTCCATAAAATGATTCATGCCGATACCCCAGAAGAAAGATAGCCGGGGTGCGAAGTCATCAATTTTTAGTCCAGCCTTTAGGCCTGATCGTATATATTCTAATCCATCGGCAAGAGTATAGGCCAGCTCCACATGTGCCGGTGCTCCAGCCTCGTGCATATGATATCCCGAGATACTGATTGAGTTAAACTTAGGCATATGCTGCGAGGTATACTCAAATATGTCCGCAATGATCTTCATCGAAGGCTGTGGCGGATAGATATACGTGTTGCGCACCATAAACTCCTTCAAGATGTCGTTCTGAATGGTGCCCTTGAGATCTTGACGGGCTACGCCTTGCTCTTCAGCTGCGACGATATAAAATGCCATGATGGGTATGACTGCGCCATTCATCGTCATCGACACCGACATCTTGTCCAGAGGTATCTGATCGAAGAGGATTTTCATATCCTCAACACTGTCAATGGCCACGCCGGCCTTGCCTACATCGCCTACTACCCGAGGATGATCAGAGTCGTATCCTCTATGTGTGGCAAGATCAAAAGCGACCGAAAGACCCTTTTGACCTTGTGCGAGATTCTTTCTATAAAATGCGTTGCTCTCCTCTGCCGTGCTGAAGCCAGCATATTGTCGGATCGTCCACGGCCTGACTGCATACATACTGCTATAAGGTCCACGCAGATTAGGAGCGATCCCGGCTACATAGCCTAAGTGCCCGAGGTCTGCGAGATCAGCTGCGGTATAGTGTGATTGAATTGCGATGCCCTCAGCTGTATCATAAGACTGAGACTCGTCTGGTGCCGCCCGTTGGCTTGGAGATTTATATGGTATAGCTCTAAAGTCTAATGCCACTATGCAAAGCTTTCTGATACAATAAGTTCTTTGGTGCCATGGCCATAACTGTAAAAGCCTTCACCACTCTTGATACCCAGTTTTCCTGCGGTGACCATATTGACTAGGAGTGGACAGGGTGCATACTTGGGATTGCCGAGACCCTCATGGAGTACTCTCATAATAGCAAGACATACATCTAAACCGACATAATCTGCTAGTTGTAATGGTCCCATGGGGTGTGCCATGCCAAGCTTCATAATGCCATCGATCTCTCTGACTCCAGCTATTCCTTCATGTAGCGTGATGATTGCTTCATTGAGCATGGGTACTAAGATCCTATTAGCTACGAATCCGGGATAATCCTTTACTTCGAGCGGTATCTTGCCGAGATCTTCTGATACTGCTATGATGGTATCGCATACAGATTGTGCTGTAGAATATCCCTTTATAATTTCCACAAGCTTCATCACGGGCACCGGATTCATGAAGTGCATACCAATGACTTGTGCTGGTCGCTTTGTCGCAGCGCCAATCTTAGTCAAAGAAATCGACGAAGTATTAGACGCAAGTATGGCGTGATCAGGTGCATGTTGATCTATTTCTACAAATATCTTCAGTTTGATTGCTTCATTTTCGGTGGCAGCTTCTACCACTAAGTCAGCATCAGCGACTCCAGATTTGAGTTCCGTCTGAGTTGCAATATTTGCGAGCGTACGATTCTTGTGATTTTCATCGATCTTTTCCTTGCGGACCATTCGATCGAGGTTCTTGGTAATCGTTTGGATGGCTCGCTCTAAGGCCTCTGCCGAGATATCAATCAATGTCACTTGATAGTCCTTCATAGCGAATACGTGAGCAATGCCATTGCCCATAGTGCCTGCGCCGATGACGGCTACCTTATTTATCTGTTGACCCATAGGGATGTCTTTGTTTTAGGTATTGATAATGTTTGTTCTTTTTGCTTAATATACTCTTTAGCGAATATGGCTGCCACTTCAGAGATCGCTTTTTCTTGCTCTTTTATTTGATCTGGCGAGTAGTAATTCTTGACGAAGTGTGTGTCAAAGTTGCCCGATATAAAGGCCTCGTGATTGCACACATAGGTACCAAAGGGTAGGGTAGTAGCTATGCCTTCTATCTTATACTCAAGTATAGCTTGTTTCATCAACTCTAATGCTTCGGCGCGGTCATCGCCATAGGTGATGAGTTTGGCGATCATCGGATCGTAATAGATCGGTATCTCCATTCCCTCTACATATCCGTCGTCGACTCTCAATCTATCTCCTTGCGGTGGCTTATAGGTGGTCAAGGTTCCTACACTTGGCAGGAAGTTTTCAAGCGGATCCTCGGCATAAACTCGGAGCTCAAGGGCATGGCCCTTGATAGTTAAGTCTTCTTGCTTGATTGATAGTACTTCGCCTCGAGCGACTCGGATCTGTTGTTCTACTAGGTCGACGCCTGTGATCATCTCAGTAACCGGATGCTCCACTTGAAGACGAGTATTCATCTCGAGGAAGTAGAAGTTAAGCTGATCATCCAGTAGGAACTCGACAGTACCTGCGCCAACATACTCACAAGATTGAGCGACTCGCACTGCTGCTGCACCCATCTCTGCTCGCAGTTCTGGTGTCAATACTGCAGACGGGGCTTCCTCGACTACTTTCTGATGTCTACGCTGCACGCTGCACTCTCGCTCAAAGAGGTGTACTGTATTGCCGTGTGTATCTGCGAGTACCTGTATCTCAATATGGCGAGGAGAGATTACATACTTTTCTATAAACACAGAGCCATCTCCAAAAGCCGAAGTCGCTTCACTGATGGCTCGCTCCATTTGTTCCTGAAGCATGTCCTCTTGCTCTACTATCCGCATACCTTTTCCACCACCTCCTGCAGAAGCTTTGATTAGGATCGGATATCCTATATCTCCAGCGATCTCTTTGGCCAAGGCCACATCTGTAATCGCTCGGTCTATACCGGGCACCATTGGGATATCGTAGGCCTTAACCGTATCCTTGGCGGCCAACTTACTACCCATTACTTCGATAGCCTTAGTGTTTGGTCCAATGAAGGTGATTCCTGCCTGGGTCACTGCCTGGGCAAACTTAGAGTTCTCGCTCAGAAAGCCATAACCTGGGTGTATGCCATCGACATTCAACCGCTTAGCATGAGCGATGATTTTATCCATGTCCAGATAGGACTCAGCACTTGGTGGAGGGCCGAGCAGTACGGCTTCGTCAGCATACTGCACATGTGGAGCATTGCGATCTGCGGTAGAGTATACCGCAACCGTCTTGATACCCATCTTTTTGGCAGTGCGCATTACTCTTAAGGCGATCTCACCGCGATTAGCCACTAATATCTTCTTCATGCTTGGTTCTTTTTGGTCCACAACTCTATAAAATGTTCCCAGCCCTTTTGAGCTACGGTATCTGTCAACGATTCTATGTAGTAACTGCCCGCTGCTGGGTCAACGACACGATCCATATAGGACTCCATCGACAAGAGGTGAAATATGTTGCGAGCGATTTTACGAGAAAATGCTCCGGTCTCTTCGTTGCTCTGATGATCTTGATAGATCTGTATGCTATCAGCACTTGCCGCAACAGCCGAGAGTGCCGCAGTACTTTGCTTAATTCTGTTATAGTTGATATCGTCTGTAAGTATCTTCTCAGATAGTATACAGGAGAGGAATACGTCGTGATCTGTAGTATGGCCGTACCCTTCAAATAGCAATCTAACCAGATGTCTAATAGCTCGTGCCGCCGCAATATTGAGCAAATAGCAGTCATCAATGGCCAGCTTGATCTGGATACTTTCATAGATCATGTCGAGCTTGTCCGATCCGATATGCTCGATAGCTTTGTATAACTCAATTAGGATATTACCTAATTCCTGATGCACGCCAGCGATGCCCTGATAATAGGCTAAGCCGTCAATAGTAATTGACCTGACAGACGGGTGATCAGCGATCAGTGTACGACTGAGACCACCGATATTAGTATCTACGGATAGGTTGATGTCAGCGATAGACTTGCCTTGTGCACTGACATAACTTGCGATAGCGGTCAGTTGATCAGCTACATTGATATCACCGCTCATCAGCCAATCCAAAGCGATCATATCGAGATATACCTCATTGAACAGTGTGCCCAAGTCTTCCACTGATAAGGATCGATGGGCATATAGTCTGATGCCGTTGGCTCCTCCTTGAAGGGCAGTAAGAATGTTGCCATTTGCTTGGGCTAAATCATCGTTTATGACGATAGGGTCCATGGCAAACCATCTGTTATTTTTTCTGACAGCATCAATAGAGTCTGAATAGTTGAGATCTGATCCATCCTTGAATGGACTGACGACCAGCGACTCATTGATCACCCAATCCAAGGTGTCGATGGACTTGCCTTTTAAGTCTGCCGTGATTTTATCAATCCACTGATCTTTCCTAACCTTTTCGAATGCGCTAAAGTCCATTGTCCTATTCCATTTCAATTAGAACAGCATTTTTCTCTATAGCATCCTTGGGCTTGACTAAGATGCTTTTGACGGTCCCCTCACCTGGTGCTTTGATGACATTTTCCATCTTCATGGCCTCAAGGATCAGCAGGGTGTCTCCTTCCTGAACCTGATCACCAGGACTCACCGAAATCTCTAATACCAACCCGGGCATAGGTGCTTTCACATCTTTAAATACATTAGGCTTCGTAAGTGCAAAGCCCAGCTCCTTGACAAGGAGGTCATATTGATCAGCGATCTGTACCGTTAGTTCTCGACCATCGACGGTCAATGAGAGTCGCTTATCATTGGAGTCGTAGTGCTGAGGGATGATGATATAGGATTGATCCTGATAGATCATACTATAAGATCCATCGTCATTGCTGATGAGATCATAATCTCTATCTGCACTCAGATCAAACTCGTATTGTCCGTTTACTGTTGCCTGCATTGTGATTTTTAGTATGCCTTTTGATAGTTACGTCCGTCTATGGCTGTTTTAGCTATGATCTCCCGCATGATTTCAGATGTGCCGCCAATGATGGGTGCGCATCGAGCATCTCTATATACCTGAGCAATTGGATACTCCTCCATGAATCCATACCCGCCAAACATCTGTAGGCATTCGTCCACGAATCTGGTATGTAGATTAGCCGAGAGCAATTTACACATTGAACATGCCTCGACTGCCATCTGACCTTGCTCTAATCGCCATGCAGTGTTATATATTAATTGGCGTATAGCCTCGAGCTCAGATTTGATGTCAGTCATCCGATGACGGAGTGCTTGCATCTGAGATATCGATTTGCCAAAGGCCTTACGGTCATTCATATAGTCAATCGTGAGTTCCCAGACACCATCCATCAAGCCTACAGAGTTCATGGCGAGAACGAGGCGTTCCATCTGCAGGGATTCAGATAAATAATAGAATCCCTTGCCCGCTTCACCGATTAAATTCTCTCGAGGGACAATTACGTCCTCAAAGAACACTTCTGCCGTATCTGACGAATGCCAACCGATTTTATCCAGCTTACTCTTAGTGATTCCTGGGCTGTCCATATCCACTATGAGTAGAGAGATCCCTTCGTCCATCTTGCAGCACAATGTCATATAATCGGCGTAATAACCATTGGTGATGAAAATCTTCGATCCATTGACCACATAGTTGTCTCCATCCACCTTGGCAATCGTATTCATGCCGCGGACATCTGATCCTGCCTGTGGTTCACTCATACCTAAACAGGCAATCATATCGCCATTGATTGCCGGAGCGAGGTATTTCTTTTTCTGAAAGTCATTACCGGCATTGGAGATATGATTCGTGGCCATATATACATGTACGGCTACTGATATCGCAAAGCCGCTATTGAGAGACCGCGATAGCTCTTCGTTGAAGATCACTTGAGAAAACATATCTGCTTCCAGACCACCATATGCTTGATCATGGCAGATACCGAGATAACCCATCTCACCCATCTTAGCCCATATACTGCGAGGTATAGCCTTATCACGCTCCCAGTGTAAGGATTGTTCTTTTACTTCAGCATCAATGAAGTCTCTCAATGAAGATCTGAAAATGTCATGTTCTTCTGTAAAGTATGGCGACGTCGACATAATTATCCTATAGTGTAAAGATGGAATAACAATTTTACGCTGTTAGTTCTAAAGGCAACAATATAAGTTCAATTACTATAAAGACAAATTTGGGAGCAGAGCAGAATTATCAAAACAATATTCCTTTTCATAATCATCTATAGAGACGTATTTGTTAATTTCCCACTCAAACCCAAATGTTATGAATGTTCTTGTTGCAGAATTTATAGGTACGGCCATATTGATCTTGTTAGGTAATGGCGTCGTGGCGAATGTGGTTCTCAAGAAGACTAAAGGAAATGACTCTGGATTGATTGTCATCGCTTTTGGTTGGGCTATAGCTGTCTTTGTCGGCGTGTTTATAACTGCGTCTATCAGTGGTGCTCACCTCAATCCCGCAGTTACGCTGGGTTTGGCCATCACAGGGGACTTTGCTTGGTCCCAGGTCGGAGGCTATATGCTTGCGCAACTATTGGGTGCCATGGCTGGAACCAGTATGGTATGGATGATGTACAAGCCACACTACGATACTACGGACAATGCCGCTGACATACAATCTACTTTCTGCAATGCCCCGGCAATACCTAATACAGTGACGAACTTCTTATCGGAGTTATTCGGCACTTTTATATTAGTCTATGGAGTCTTGCATATCGCGGGTGCTTCAGTAGGTGACCAACCGGCCTCCCTAGGTGCACTTGATGCACTGCCAGTAGCATTAATTGTACTGGGTATCGGAGTTTCATTAGGAGGTACTACGGGTTATGCCATTAATCCTGCTCGTGATCTAGGGCCACGGATTATGCATGCAATCCTCCCAATCAGAGCAAAAGGGGGCAACGGATGGGGGTATTCGTGGATACCTGTTATAGGCCCACTTGCTGGAGCTGCATGTGCAGCGTTATTGATGAATACGATAGGCTAGTTTAGGCAGTCTGTCCACCGTCTACGGGTAGACATAAACCTGTTACAAATGAACTGGCTTCATCGGTCAGCCATAATACGGCATTGCTGATATCGCTGACTTCGCCATATCTTCCTACAGGAATAGTCCGTACCAGCTTTTCTCGCAGGCTCTCATTGGATTCAAACATCCCCTCTACTAATGGCGTATTCGTAAATACAGGGCATACGGCATTCACTCGGATATCGGTACGAGCATACTCCACTGCAGCAGTCTTAGTCATACCGATTACAGCATGTTTGCTCGCTACGTAGGACAGTTGTTTAGGCAATGCACGCATACCTGCTATAGAAGCTACATTGACAATACTACCAGTACCTTGTGCTTCCATGATTTTGAGTTCTTCCTTCATGCAGTAGAACACACCACTTTGATTGACACGGATGACATTGTCCCAGTCGTCAAGGGTATGCTGCGCTGTGCGGTTGGCCTGTTTGCCTCCAATGCCAGCATTGTTGAGTGCCACATCTAATGATCCAAAGTCCGAAACTACTGCCGCAATTGTTGCTGATACTTGCTCGTAGGAGCCCACATCGAGCTTGTAGGCTTTGACGGTGATGCCTTGAGCAGTAAGCTCAGCAGCGGTTTTCTCATTTAAATCGTGGTTCCAATCGGCTATCGCAACGTTAGCACCTGCTTTGCCATACTGTAATGCACATTCCTTACCTATACCAGAGGCTCCTCCGGTTATGAATACTGTCTTTCCCTTATAATTCATCATCTGCTATTCAAACATGAGTGTAACAAACTCACCCACACAAGCGGGTTTGTCTACTCCTTCAATTTCTACCTTCGCTGCCCAAGTCGTCTTAACACCATTGTTAGGATAATCTTCCACACTGGCTATCGTAAATACACATCGCAGATTACACCCTACTGGGACATGATGCGGAAATCTCACTTTGTTAAGGCCATAGTTGACACCCATCCTGGCGCTCTTAATCGAGATAGTCTGCTCGATGAACATCGACAACAATGACAGCGAATAAAACCCATGTGCTATCGGCCCTCCAAAGGGAGACATCTTGGCTTTCTCAGGATCGATATGGATCCATTGAAAGTCTTTTGTGCAGTGCGCAAATTCATTAACTAATTCTTGGGTCACGTGAAACCACCCTGGAGAAGTGTAGCTGTTCCCATTGGCGGCCTTGAGAGCTGCAATATTATCAAATACCGTCATTTTTCATGAAGTTTGTTAGAGTGGTAATATAGAAGTCTTAGGGCAGAGTCGAGTGCGAGTTTATTGGCAATTTATGACTCGGAGGACTGTTTTTGCCTTTGGCTAACTCGAGATTTGAAATACTTTGGATTCACCACTAGCAAGCCAAATGATTCGCAATCTTCCTTAGTATGTTTGGCATGGTGGGCGCCATGGGCCTTGAGTATACCACGGGAGTAGCTACTATCTAACTGCTTAAACCATCGGAATCTCTGATGGATGTATACGTCATGGATTAAGAAGTAGATCAGTCCATAAATCGATATGCCGATACCGACGAAAAGTAGGTATCGATAATCCGCATATAGCGAACCGAGAATATAACAAGACATACTTGGCAAGGCGAAAACTAAGAAAAATCTGTCGTTCTTCTCCCAAAAGCCGTGCTTCTCATACTTAGGTCTATGGTGATCTTCATGCCAGTTCCAGAGGAGGCCATGCATGATGTACTTATGTGCGAACCATGCCACGAACTCCATTGCTACAACTGCACCTATTGTAAATAGAACATATGCCAACGGATGATTCATGATCTTCTTAATTCTTAATCGAAGATAAGAGAATCTCTACAGTCTGACCCTCTCTAATTCTGGAGAATAAACGGATCTAATAAGTGGGAGTTCTAAAAAGAATGTAGTCCCTTGATTTACTTGAGACTCAAAGTATATGCTTCCGCCAATGCTGTCTACCATGTTAGCAGCAATGGCAAGACCAAGTCCTGACCCGCTACTCTTGGTGGTAAACTTGGGTCTAAAGATCTTGGACTGCATGTCATCGGAGATTCCAGACCCGTTGTCTGTGACACTGATGATCGCCTTGTTTTTCTCTTTGTAGAGTTTGAGGATGATCTGCCCGTGGCGATCTTCAGGAATCGCCTGTATGGAGTTCTTGACTAAGTTGTTGAGGATGCGCAGCAGATGATTCTTGTCAGCGTAGGCACCGATGTCGTCGATCGGCTCGACAAGACGGATATCCATGTCGCTTCGTTGTCTGAACAGATCGTGTAT
>CAZJTO010000065.1:4975-11033 GCA_964548935.1 uncultured Saprospiraceae bacterium | reverse complement strand
ATCATAGCCTAAAAATAGATAATATGTACTACATATGGTTGACTCCAGACGACTATACCCTGTCAATAATCCCTCTGAGGGCATTGATGAAGGCTTCGTTGCTCTCTTGAGTACCAACAGAAACCCTAAGCATCCCTGGTGCCTCATAGTTATCCAGTGGCCTGATGAAGATGCCTTGGTCAGCTAATGCCTGAAATACTGCAAGATGATCTCCTCGCACTCCAAACATGATGAAATTGCCATGAGACTCATGGATATCAAGATTCATCTGAGACATTTGCTCGTATAGATATTGACGCCCACTGGTATTATTACTGACGGTATGTTCCACCCAAGATTGATCTTCGACAGCAGCTATGGCCGCCTCCAAGGTTAATCTGGAAATGATAAATGGCCTAACGATACTTCTGATATAGTTAGCTACTGAAATAGAAAAGTATCCAAAGCCAATCCTCATCCCTGCAATACCGTAAGCCTTAGAGAAGCTGTTGATCCCAACTACATTTGGATATCGATCTATATATTCATACGCTCTTGGATAATCATCTTGATCTATAAAGTGGTGATACACCTCATCATAGGCAACAATGACATCTGAAGGTATACGATCGAGCAATTCTTCAAACTGAGATCTGTTGATGTAGCTTCCAGATGGGTTGTTAGGACTGGTCAAGAAAATGATCCGAGTTTTATCATTGATAGCTCCTATAATACCATCTATATCAACAGCATAGCTGCCTTTCTGAAGTGGTACATCAATGACCACTGCCCCAGCCCACTGACTGAATGATCTGTAAGGAACAAAGAAGGGAGAAGAGATAATAACTTCATCACCGATGTTTACAAATCCCTTGATAATCCAATCTATGACTTCTGAGCCTCCATTACCACAAATGAGTTGATCTAATTGAACCTTACCATCATAGAGCTTGGCAAGTGCTTCTCTAAGTTTTAAATCCGTAGTATCAGGATATGCACTTACAGCAGTGTTTAGTTCAGATATGACCCGATGTACTTGTGGTGAACATCCCAGTGGATTTTCATTAGAGGACAACTTATGAATCTTAGCAAACTTGCTAGAATCACCAGATTTACCGCCTCGATAACCATTCTTGTCCTCAAAATATGATTTGAATCTATCCTCTATCTTTTTGTGCATATCACTCTCTCTTAGCTCGTTAATGACCAGTGCTTCCAATATTAATCAAGTAGTATATCGTAAATCCAACCATCGCTACCAATCCTATATAGGCAAGATACAAGAGATAACTCGGCACATCATGATCTGTATCTCTACGGAGCTTTAGGATCACCCGCAGATTGAGGACGCCCAAGATCGGAGCGATCAGAAAAGATATAATCGTAGCCCACTCCAGCATGGTAATCATACTCGACGTGCTAAAATAGAATAGTGCAAATCCACCAATGCTCTGGATGATGAGCACAATGGGGAAGATCTTCTTTGTGAAGGATTTCTGCTCGGCGTTATCCGTCATATCATCAAAAAACAAGGCTCGCAGTCCTTGCGTCACACATCGTGAGAATGCATCCAAGACCGTGATCAACGTGCCGTAGATCGTACCAAATGCTGCAACCGCAATAATAGGAAATGACCAAGGGCCAAGGTTATCCGAAATCGCATGCAATAGGTTTTTTGAAAATTCGGTTGTACCCTCACCCAATTGATTACCAGAGCCATAAATCGTAAAGGCGCCGATCACAAGGAATATGATCGCCGTAACTACCGTAAATAAGTATCCCAGATTAAAGTCAAACAAGACCTGTCGTTTGGTAGGTTTTATATCCGAGGTTTCATTATTCTTCAGGATCCAAATGCTATTCATCACCGAAGCTTCTATACCTGTCGGCATCCATCCGATTAATCCAATGAACAGTGTTAATCCCGCTCCCTCAAGGAGTGGTAGCGCCTCAAAATCCGGGGCAGGCACTTGGCGCCCATTGGATAGCACAGCAGCGAATGCGACAATGGCGGTGATCAACAGGGTAACTGAGATCAGCTTTATGATGCTGTCCAAGCCTTTATATCCTCCTGTCAATAGTGCAATCAGCGTAATCAGAATGATCACTCCTGTTAACAATCCATCACTCAATCCAAAATCAAAAAACGTGGACAAGAGTCCGGCACTCACTGCACCGATTGCGCCTGTCACCGCAAACATGCTTATCACAATCAAGAGTAGGAATATATAAATCGCCCAGATGCCTTGATCTTTATATCCCTTGAGCAGATTATGCCCCGTTGCCGCCGCATATCGTGGCCCAAACTCAAAAAATGGATACTTAAATAGTAGCGCCAGCAGGATAATCCAAAAATAGATCATGCCGTGTTCCGCTCCTGCTCTTGTCGATAATACCAAGTGCGAAGTTCCAATAGAACTACTTGCGAATATCAACCCAGGTCCGATAGCTTTAAGGTAAGTCTTAGCCTTCATAATTCTGAGGTGTAATATAAGGAGCTAAATTATTCTTGACTGTCTCCTGATTCATTATTACAGAAATAAGCTACTGCTGTAGAACTCAATTTACACTTGGTTATCCGCACTACAGTTTTGTCGATCCGGAGGTATTCAAGAACTGTGGCAACGAGGTGCCTACATCACAAATAAGATTAGAATCCTACAGCAAATGAACTACAATCCAATTGCTGTAGGATCACTGAGTAGGTATATCACCCTTTCACCTTAAATGACATCTCCTCATCCATATTGTAATACATGAATGAGAGCAGGTCTGCAAACTCGTCTATCACCTTGTCCGTAGGTTTACCCGCACCATGACCAGCACTGGTTTCAACTCTGATGACCACTGGATTGCTCCCTTGGTGATTGTGCTGCAACTCCGATGCAAACTTGAATGAATGCGCTGGTACAACTCGATCATCATGGTCTGCAGTCGTAATCATAGTAGCGGGATATTCTTGCTCAGTAAGATTGTGCAATGGAGAATACTCGATGAGATACTTGAAGGCCTCAGGATCATCGCTGCGCCCATAATCTCCAGCCCAAGCCCATCCTATGGTAAACTCATGATAGCGTAGCATATCCAGCACACCGACGGCCGGAAAAGCTACAGCATATAGATCTGGGCGTTGTGTCATACAAGCGCCTACAAGTAGTCCGCCGTTACTGCCTCCTCTGATGGCCAACTTTTCAGAACTGGTATATCCTTGACTAATCAGATGCTCCGCTGCCGATTGAAAATCATCAAACACATTTTGCTTTCGCTCTTTAGTACCCGATTTATGCCACTCCGCACCGAATTCTCCCCCACCTCTGAGGTTAACCACAGCGTAGATGCCTCCGTTTTCAAGTATTGGTAGCATAGTCGTACTAAATCCTGGGAGCAATGAGATATTAAATCCTCCATAGCCATAAAGCATGGTCGGATTGGACCCATCCATTTTTAGCCCCTTCTTGTGTGTGACAAACATCGGCACTTTGGTTCCGTCATAACTTGTAAACCATATTTGTTCCGTGACGTAATCGGACAGATCCATATCGATCTCTGGCGCTTTGAATAACTCATAGCTCAGGTCCTCGGTATTGAGCGAATAGATGCTAGTTGGGAATGTATATGAAGAAAAGGAGAAGAAGGCTTCTGTATCCTCTTTCTTGCCACTGATCCCACTGACATTGCCAATACCCGGTAAATCGAGATCTGACAGGTGTTTACCATCAAGGTCAAACACCTTAACCTGACTTGAGGCATTATGGATATACTCTGCAAATATTTTACCTCCAGCAATAGACAAACTTTGAAGCACATCTGAGCTCTCTGGAATGACGTCTTTGACGTTTGATAGGTTATTAAGATCAACGCTGATCAAGCGCTTCTTAGGCGCATCAGCATCCGTCAAGAAGTAAAGTTTATCGCCATAACGATCGATCAGATTGTAATCGGCATCAAATCCTTTGAAGACTGATCGTAAAGAACCATTTGATCCTAGGTCTTTGATCTTCACTGAATTGCCACTGGTTGATTCGGATTCAGAAACTACCAATATAGATTCATCATCACTCACTGACGCACCAACGTTTCTTTTAGGGTGATCAGGGTTTTTATAGATCAACTGATCGGCAGATTGATCTGTACCGAGCTTGTGATAGTATAACGAGTGATACTCATTTAAACCAGAGAGTTCATTACCTTCTGCAGAGACAGGATATCTACTATAGTAAAAACCATCTCCCGCCCAAGAGATCCCTGAAAACTTAATCCACTCCAATTCATCGGATATCAATGTCTTAGTGTCGAGATCTAACACCTTGGCGGTTCTCCAATCAGACCCACCTTCCGATATTAAATAGGCGATGTATTTTCCATTTTTACTAAATGACAAGCCCGCTAAAGAAGACGTACCATCATCCGAAAATTCATTAGGATTGATAATCACTTCATCTTCTCCCTCGTCATTGAGATGATACAATACACTCTGGTTCTGTAATCCATCATTTTTAAAATAATAGTACTTACCGGCTTCTTTAAATGGGCTACCATAGCGCTCATAGTCCATCAATTCTTGAAGACGATCTCTCACCTTAGATCTGAATGGTATCTGTGATACAAAATCTTGTGTGACTTCATTTTGTGCTGTGACCCATTCTTTCGTCTCTGGACTATTATCATCCTCCAACCATCTATAAGGGTCGTTAATCTGAGTGCCGTGATAGTTATCAACCACCACTGAATCTCTAAATACCTCAGGATAATCTAAAGGCTGAGCGTTTTCATGTTTCATTGAGTCCTCTTTGCAACTTATAACGACAAAAGTAACTACCAATAAGAAGAGATAACATTTATACATATATAGAATTTTATAATACTTGTATATTTATAGTCGTAAGTAATATAACATGTCTATGCTCATTCATATAATCCTCAGTCTACTATTATCATATCCTACAACTCCAACTGTCTCATATGACTGCACCACGTTGTATGATGGCATAGATGTCAAGACTAAACTCTATAGAAAAGAGTTGGCTCCAGAATATTTCTTCTCCTATTCTCCAGCCGAGCTAAAAAACGAACTTAAGACTCATAATCTAATGACTGTAGATGCTCAGGCGTCTAAAATTGAATCCAATCAATACCTCAATCTCAACATCCATATGTATAGCGCTCAAGCTACTAAAATATATGGCACCATCGAGGCACAGTCCAAGATGGTCATCACTACGATATATGGTCGTGAGATAGAACTGCTGAATCGCGCACGGAGCATTCCTGTATTGACGAATGATCCCGAAGTCAACATCTATGTCGTAAGCTTCGAACTCGACAAGTCAAGCGTGAAGCGATTGAGCTCCGAAGAAATAGACAAAGTAGGAATAGAATGGTCATCTGGATACGAAGAGTACACAATCTATGAAGTTGATTTCCTTAAACATCAACTTACATGTCTGAACAACTAAAGTCCAAAACCACCCTTGGACTTGAACTCCCCACCGACCCAAGATGGGTCAACATGGCTGAAAAGTCCCTCGAAGAGATCCTCTCAGATCATGCCTACTGTGAGCAAAAAGCGGCGACAAGTTGCATAAGCTTAGTATCGATGTATCCTGAATTGGATCTGCTCGTGGATGAAGTAATGCCAGTGGTCAGCGAAGAATGGGGACATTTCAGACTCGTGATCGCCGAGCTACGTAAGCGCAATCTAAAGTTAGGTAGACAGCGCAAAGACCTATATGTCAACGAACTGCTGAAGTTTCAACAAAAAGGCGGCACCTATGACGATCGATTGCTTGAGAAGCTATTGACTTGTGCACTCATCGAAGCCCGAAGCTGTGAACGCTTCAGACTCCTGTCGCTCAATTTACAAGACCCTAAGCTCAGAGAGTTTTACCATGGATTTATGGTATCAGAGGCAGGACATTATAAGATGTTCCTAAAGCTCGCTAAACATTACTGTGGTGAAGAAACTACTAACACCCGATGGGCTGAGTACTTAGCGCATGAAGCTGATCTTATGAAGTCAATGAGTCCTGATGGGACCAAGATGCATTGATATCTGACTCCATCAGGTTTTCGCTCACTT
>CAZJTO010000065.1:0-4875 GCA_964548935.1 uncultured Saprospiraceae bacterium | reverse complement strand
TTGTGAAATATAGGTGTTTAGACACAACCTTCGAACAACAATGGCCCCGATGGGACGAAGATGCATTGATAAAACTTTCACTTTCTCTGATAGATCGAATCTCATGAAAGACTTACTATACTATTGCCAATACAATGTCTGGGCGAATAAGAAGATGCTTCAATTTTTTGAGTCAAAACCCGAGGCGTTGTTATCACAAGAGATTGAGAACAGCTTTCCCTCAATACGCAAAACAGCTTTACATATACTTAGTGCCGAAAGAAGTTGGTTGGCACGGATGCAGCTCGACAAGAGAAATAATCGAAGCTTGATAGATGATTTCTCCTCCACTAAAGACGTCTTTTCAGCGCTTGTAAACGCTTCAACTGCCTTTGCCGATTTTGTCCAACAACATGAAGATTCCTTTTTTACTACGGAGCTAAGCTATTCTACTTGGGATGGAACGGAATGGAGTATGCTCCCGAAAATAATGGTTCAGCATTGTATGAATCACTCCACCTATCACCGAGGACAATTGATTACGCTTGCAAGGCAGTTAGGGATGAAAGAAGACGTACCAAGTACTGATCTATTGTATTATTCCAGAGGGCAGTAAAACTATAATTCATTGCTATATCAAACATTAGCACTGCCCGTAATCGGCAATTTCCGTAAACAAAGAAGGGTCTTGCATCGCTGCAAGACCCTTCTTCAATATTATTTAATCAGATAATTATCTCGATGTTACTCGTCTGAGGATACCGCCCTCATCAATGACTAACTCCGCATCTGCCCAGCCTCTGTTTCTCGCCTTTATCTGAGCGCTCTTAGCATCTTCTATTGACGGGAACCCTCCGATAACGAATATCGTCCACTCCCCTTTAGTCCATTGCTCTAATCTTCCAACGTCCTGAATCGCTTCTACATTAAACTTAAGCGGATCGTCGTAAGTACCCAGTTTCACTTTATACTGACTCTCCGTTACGGGAGTATTATTAAAGTTATTCGGGCTGTAGCTATTGTTAGACCCTGCGTTATTACCAAGTAATTCAAAGTTGGCAATACTTAAATTATCAGTGGTTACAAAAGCGTCTCTATATCCCGCACTCTTAATCTGTGGTAATAGGCTTTCAGCTTCAGAACGATTGTGGAAGTATCCTAATCTAATCTTGACCGCACTTGACTTAAAGAATCTATAGAGATTGCCATACTGTGATAAATTACCATAGTTTGACAATGAACCTTCTGATCGATTGAAAGAAGCTAGCTGTATGAAATACACATTTTCATTTGCCACTTCATTTGCAGGAGTTATAATCCCTGTGAGCTTGGCGCCATCCAAAGAGAAGCTCGACTCTGTAAACGTAATCGTCTCACTATTACTTACATTAACCACGCCTGGCTCGCCAGTCTTAGTCGATGTCAAAGGTGTCTCCGTCGTGGTCGGTTTATTTTGCGCAGCCAGTTCTTCTAAATCCACTGCTGGTGGAACCGCTAACGCCACCTCTTGCGGCTGCTCACTGATCGGATATGCGATATATATATCATCCTTGCCACGTCCGCCTAATCTGTTAGAGCTAAAGTAGTAGGCTCCACTTGCCTTATCAACCACCGGGTAATAATCATCCGATGGTGAGTTAATTCCTTTGCCCATATTTTCTGCTTGTGACCAGCTCCCTTCTACAGCTTCCGAGCTGAAGATGTCATATCCTCCTAACCCTTGCTTATAATCTGAAGCAAAATATAATTGCTCGCCATCAAAATATGGAGTGATCTCATTACCTGGAGAGTTAATCGCTGGGCCGAGATTTTCAGGTGCAGACCATTTTCCATCTCTCAGATAGCACACATATATATCAAATCCACCCTGTCCGCCAGGTCTATTAGATGCGAAGTACAATGCGCTTCCGCTAAATCCTAACGATGGGAACGCATAGCTATACTCTACCTCATTGTATGGAAATGGCCTAATCTCACCAAAATCTCCAGTCACATCTGTAAAAGCAAAATAGATGCTCATATCAGACTCGTCCGAGAAGACAAAATTGGAAGATTTTGTAAAGTTATTGCGAGTGAATGCTACCATTCTGCCATCTCGAGAATAACTCAATGGGCCAAGATTGAAGAGCTCCTTGTTATCTGGTCTCAAGAATGAAATGTCACTTTTTGATGACACTCGCTCTTTGGCTGCTATATAAAGCTGATTACCACGCCTTGTGATATAGCTTTCATTTTTCTTGTCGTTCTCTCTTTTTAAATCTTCTCTGAAAGACGCAAAGACGACGTTGTCATTGAAGAACGTCGCTCCGATATCAGATTCTGTTGAATTACCTCCATAAGCAACTACATCATACTTCGTCTTAGCCTGAAGGAGTTGTTTCGCATTTTCATTGCTTTCTATCCAGTAATCTGCTTGAGGACCATTCACTTCACTGTAGAGTGCATACCACGATGATGCCTGCTCATATAATCCCACCTTCTTAAGGGTATGGGCATAGTTCAATTGATACTCGGCGTCCAAATTTTCATCAAATTGAAATGCTTTCTCATAAGCTTTGAGCGCATCGAGTGGATTATTCATCATTCTATACGCTTCAGCCAATTGTGCATAAGCATAGCCATTATCTGGATCCACTGCAATAACAGATTCATAGCCTTTTACGGCGAGGTCAAATGCTTTTAGTCTTAGTAATTTATCTGCTTTGGCAACGCTCGATTGTGCAGATATCAAAGATGTGCAAGCTATTAGGAAAAAGAGACATAATGATCGAATGAACATATCCGAATATTTAATTTTCAATTACGTAATCACCTTATGGTGCATTTATATAACGCACCTTCAAGCAAATATATTAAATAATATTCGAATATATAAACTAATGTGTCTCTGTTACATCATTCAGTAGATCGATCAAAATAACCTAACAAGCCAATGAGAGAAAAGCCAGCTATTGCCGCAACGATCACCCAGGTAGTTTGAGGGTCACCATGTAACTGATATTGGGTTGGAAGTAGGTTGATTTCGCTAACGATTTTAAACTCCTCTGGATCCGGTAAAGCAATGGTATTTATCGTCACAATCTTATCTGCCGCCTTATCATATGCTGTTTCGATCAGCTTCCATGGCCATATCTTATTGAGCGATCCGAGAAGCACTCCAATCAGACAAGCCATAGTGGATTGTTCATAGTTTTTAAATAAGTAAGAGAGTACTCTGGCAAATGAAAACAAGCCAACCAACACACCAGCTGTCATCGTCGCAACTATGAGAAGTTGATCAGTAGTAAAGTCCATCTTAAGCACACTCTTAAGTGAGCCGACGACGGTATGGTACAATCCAAACAACAATAAGATGAAGCTCCCAGAAATGCCTGGCAACATCAACGCAGATACTGCAATTGATCCAGCAAAAAATATGTATAGCAAATTGTCTGAACCATCTGCCGGAGCGATACCTGTAATGAAGAAAGACAACAATGCCCCTCCTAAGCCAAACAGGATTGCCTTAGGGCTCCACTTGACATCCTTCGCTAAAAACAGTGCAGAGGCCATGACTAAACCGAAGAAGAATCCCCATAAGATTTCTTTCTGAGTTTCTAATAGGTGTGATATGACTAATATGCCAAATACGAGCCCTCCAAACATCCCAACCAAGAGCGTCAACAAAAACTTGCCATTGATCGCTTGCCAAAACCCCTTGGGGTCGGACAAGATCAAGCTAAGATTTACTGGCGTAATCGACTTGATGGTCTCAATCAATTCTTGATAGATCCCCGTGATAAAGGCAATCGTCCCTCCTGACACCCCAGGTATCGCTTCTGCTATACCCATGAAAGCTCCCTTACTGGCTAATGCAATCTTATCCTTCATGTGTTACTCTTACTTTTCGGGGGTGCGCAATCCATGATTCTCGGATCCCTCCTCTGGTTCGTTGATCTGGGTTGTGATTTGATATTCATCTAGTGTTGGTTGACCACCATTCACCCAAGCCGTATACCAGATACTGCCCAAGGCATGGATCGACTTGCGCATCTGAGTCTCAACCATATCTTGCATGGCGTCTTGATAGGCAGCGGCGTATTCAGGACAAGGCAAGCGAGAAACAGTAACTCCTCGTTCATCATAGCAATACTGCTGATCTTTGGGCCAGGTCTCCGAGAGCCGTTTTTCAATATCCAATACGTCATCTACGAGTGAATGAGTATCAAGCACAACGGACCAAAAATACTCATCTATGTTTTCGATATACAGAGCCTTATCCACGAATAGGTCATATTGCTCTAATGCGAACAGTTCTGGGATACGTGACTCCCAAAAGGCGTGAATGCCATCTTGACCAGTGAGTTGTCCGTTATAATTCTTAGTGGTATGTAGCGGTACATGTGCATCGGATATATAATGACCGATCTCAGCACTGTATCGTAAGATATCTTTTACCTCACGATCGAGGAATGCTTGTTCCAATCTATAATAGTAGAATAAAAGATTATAAGGTAATATGCCGTGCTCAGAAAACACATCTGTAATCGTCACTTGTCCAGCCCCGTTTGCAAGCTCGATATCCATGGACTCCTCCCCTAATATCTCATACCAACTCTCCTTAAACTGTTCATAGATGCGCGACTCAATCGAGCCAGCTTCAATCGAGTCGACATGCGTGATCCGGATAGTACGGGCACGATTAGCAGAGCTCTGGAGCTTGATATCTGCATGCTCAAAGATGACATCGTAATGTCGACGATTGATCAAGCGATCGTAGTCCTCCCAGTTATCGAGATCGATATAGTGACGCACTGCCTCGCCCTTAGCTGCATAACGCCTTTTGTCAGGGGCAATGGATTCGTATTCGATATACTTGATATGTCGCTTGTAAAATCCGTAAAGCTGTGGAGGCAA
>CAZJTO010000064.1:0-11301 GCA_964548935.1 uncultured Saprospiraceae bacterium | reverse complement strand
ATCTACCCTCAATACGCTGTTGGAGCTGTGGCCGAGTGGGATCTTTCATTAAGTTCGTCTTGTCAACGATATCAAGTGACTCCACAG
Organism: uncultured Saprospiraceae bacterium; assembly: GCA_964548935.1. Classification (GTDB taxonomy): domain Bacteria; phylum Bacteroidota; class Bacteroidia; order Chitinophagales; family Saprospiraceae; genus GYS-P2D. Next base: position 11,214 of record CAZJTO010000064.1, on the reverse strand, counting down.
ATTTAGTAGAAGGGCTTGAGGTATATGTGATGTATAGAGATGTACAAACACACAAGACCAAGATAGTAAGAATCCAATTTTTCACTAATGCAGATTTAGTATAAAAAATAGAAATATCAATTGGATTCAGAATTATCAGGATATCTTTAATTACGCCTATTATAACTATTCTCACAACCATAGTTATCATTCATCCTATGAGAAAGTATGATCAATATCTTCGGCGCCCTAATGCCCCCATCGCATCAGAGCACACTGAGATCATCAAGGGTGGTAAAGAACTATCGCCTTTTGAACTACTCAGTCGATCTGATGTCAATCAACTGAGTCACCCTGGCTATCTAAACAGTGAGAACGGATATCATCGCTTGGCTGATGGTAGCGTTTATGTTGCTGTACATACCGACATGCCTGGCGTGACTATTGAGATGATCGATTGGTGGTTTTGGTGGCATGCAGCTGAAGATGTTCGTTATCAGATCTGGTATCCTGAGATGCACTTTGCCATAGAGGCAGATTTTAATGGACACTATTATAATGAATCCATGACTTATCGAGAACGCCTGCACCTAAGTCAGCACTGGGTGACAGAGGATGTCGGCACCGGTCGTGAACAAATATTGATTGACTTCATGTCGCCGAAGGACTTTGGTTTTAGCCAAAATCGAATCGTTCCATCCCTCGAAACCATCATTTGCGCACGAGTTGGTTCTCCAGAGCGGAAAGTTTGGGGTACTGAGATGTGCCACCATGTCCGGAGGACGGCAGATGGTGTAGAGATGCGGAGTCGATTTTGGATCGGCACGAAACTGAAGCGAATGAATCGAAGTGTCTTCAATGGCCCAATACATTGGTTTCTCAATCAGGCATTGATTAAGAAGTCTATCATCCCTCGGGCTCTCCCTGCCAGGATGTTTCACCACTGCAGTCAGGAATATCACAATCTAGCTGCTATATTGCCTAGCCTATATCAAGAAGAAGTAAATACACATGACATACGAAGCCCTCAACTTTAAGGAGAAGTTCAGCAAATTTTCTGACCACTGGTCACCTAAGGTGATTGCTGAGCTGAATAATTATCAATTCAAGCTCGCTAAGCTCCAGGGCGACTTCATCTGGCACAGCCATGCAGACACGGATGAGGCATTCATTGTCATCAAGGGCACTCTCCATATAGAGTTTAGAGATGGGAGCATTAGCATCAACGAGGGTGAGATGTATGTCGTCCCCAAAGGTGTCGAGCACCGTCCGCACTGCGCTGAAGAAGTCCATCTGATGTTGATAGAGCCCCGAGGGGTGGTAAATACTGGTGATGGCACATCCTCAGAGATTACTTCCGAGAATGATGTGTGGATATAGAAGTATGCTTTGATGTGCCCTTATAACAAGGTAGTCAGATAGAAGAACGCAAAGAGAACGGTAGCAACCAGTCCGATGTAAGCCAGAAGAGTCATGCCTCCTGACGGTTGTAACGCTTGAGGTACAGCACTACTTCTTATGGCTCTGAGGTTTAAAAAAGCAATGATCGGTGAAGTAAGAAAGCTTAAGATCGTCGCAAACTCAAGTATCTTAATCATGCTGGAGGCAGAAAAATAAAAGAGCAAAAAGCTTCCAAGTCCCAGCACAGGAAGGAGTACCTTATAGTGGTGCCTGATGGCCTTGTTGTTGTCGAACTCACGGTTAAGTTTATTTCTGAGCTCTGCAATACTGATCACAAAACTCCGTGTGAATGCATCCATAACTGTAATTAAGGTGCCATAGATAGTTCCAAAGGCAGCAATGGCAATCACCCAATAAGACCAGTGTCCGAGAGTCGTGGTGAATATGTCAAGTAGCTTCTGAGAAAATTGTGTCGTGTTGCCCTCAAGTAGCTGACCTGTACCATATACTGTATAGGCGCCTATAGTCAAAAACATTAAGGCAAGAACCGTCGTGAAGATGAATCCGAGATTAAAATCAAACAGGCCTTCTTTAAGCGTGGGACAATACTTGGTAGTCTTCATTTTTTCGACAACCCAAATACTATTCATGGTGGAGGCTTCCATACCTGCGGGCATCCAACCTACTAGGCTTACGAGCAAAGCTAAGCCTGCTCCTTTCATGATTGATGGGCTTGTAACGTCTTCAACATGTTCTGCCGGCCCTTTGATCAACACTGCAATGAAGGCTATTGATACCGTAACCAATAAAATGACTGATAATATTTTGATCAGATTATCAAGAATCGAGTAGTTTCCGAAGAATAATATGGCCACGGTAATTGATAGTACTAATGCAGCCAACAAGTGTACTGAAACCGCGAGTCCAAGAGTTGTACTAAGTAGGCCTGCACACACCGCTGCTATCGCCCCATTAACAGCAAACATGTTGATAGAGATAACGGCAAGATATAGCAATAAGGGTAACGTACCTTGTTCCCCATAGGCACTAATCAGCGTCTTCTTAGTGGCTACAGAATAGCGGGTTCCGAACTCATAAAACGGATACTTCAACAGTAAGGTGAGCAATATAACTGCAATAAATATCAATCCATGATGGGCTCCAGCTCGTGTAGATAACACGAGATGAGAGGTTCCTATAGCGGAGCTTGCAAAGAGCAATCCAGGTCCAACGACCTGTAGAATGCTCGTTTTCTTAGGATGAGTTGATTCTGGCATTTGATGTTATTTCTTATCTATTGAGTGGGTCAATCACTTTTCCAGGGTTCAGAATATTCTTAGGATCGAGCATATGTTTTATTATCCGCATCAGTTGAATCTCTTGGTCAGTACGAGTGTACTTCAGATAGTCCTTCTTTTCAGTTCCTATGCCATGCTCAGCGGATATGGATCCGTCGATTGCGTGAATAGTTTGATAGATGATCTCATTGATCTTGCTCGTTAGCTCGTTGGAATCATTATTCTTAGCCACAACAAAGTGAATATTCCCGTCAGCGATATGTCCAAAGGGAAATACGGCTTGTACTCCATGCTCAGACTCCAACTGCTTCACCATTTCAGCAACGGTCTGCCCGATTAGAGCAGGAGCTATGCTGATGTCAAAGTTTTGACTATGATTTAAGGGCTTAAGTATGGCATGGACGTCCTCACGCACGGTCCAAAACCAATTGAGGTCAGACTGAGATGTTGCGAAAACCGCATCCATAATAAGCCTCTTCTTTAAGGCTTCTTCGATCAGGTTGACTAATCGCTCTTCATCTTGCTGAGGATCACTGCCTTGTACATCGGCTAGCACGTAATAGCCATAACCATATGGCAGCGGTGGCTTGACGCTGGCAAATGAGCCAGTAAGGGACTCATAAGTCATGGACCACATCAACTCAAAGCTGCTTAATGACCCTGAAAGACCAGCATCCAAAAATCTCAGTAATTGTATCACCTTATCATAGTCATCAAGGGCTATGAATACGCTGATTCTTGACTTAGGAGCTTCGACAAGTTTCAATACTGCTTTAGTGATGATTCCTAAGGTGCCCTCCGTGCCAATGAACCACTGCTTCAAATTATAACCGGCATTATCCTTCATTACCTTTTTGAGTGACGAGATGATCGTGCCATCTGCCAGCACTACTTCTAATCCTAATACGAGGTTACGGGTCATACCATATCTAAACACACTTAGTCCTCCCGCATTTGTCGCAATCACACCGCCAATCTGCGCTGATCCCTTAGCACCAAAATTCATCGGAAACAACAATTCATTTTCAGCGACAGCGTGGTGAATATCTTCAAGGATGACTCCCGCCTCGACCGTTATCGTTCTGCTAACTTCATCGAGTTCAATAATCTGATTGAGCTTTTCCGTTGAGATGACAACTGTATCGCGATCCACCTGGGTACCTCCGACCAGCCCTGTTAATCCCCCATGGATGACGACCGCTTGATCGAACTCATGGCAGATGCTTAGGATATCAGATACATCCTGCGTTGATCTGGGTAGCAATACTGCTTTTGCGGTAAGCGCATTATCCATGTTCCAGATGTGATCATACCGACTGAGTAAATCAGTACCGGTAAGGACCATATCAACACCTAACAGTTCTATGAGTCGACTTATCACGGAGTCCTGCATGAATAGAATTCTTCAGATGAAAAATATGCTGTTAAAAAGAAATGCATCCATATAAGTTGTATACAGATGCATTCTTTGCTATTGAACTAACTGACTATTCTAAAAGTCATATCTCACTGAAGCAAACCAATTTCTTGGTCGCGCAAATATGCCGTTGGCATAACTTAAGGTGCCATTAGAGTCTCCAGCTAATAAGTATCTTTCATTCGTAAGATTGATCACTCCTGCTGTGATTTTTATCTGCCTACTCTTAGTAGTATAGGTCAATGATGCATTGACATTGTTGTAACCGTCTTCAAAGACAAAATCATTGTTAGCAGGCTCAAAGTGAATATTATTTTGAGACGTGAGATCTACCCTTGGCAATAGCGTACCCGCATCTCCGATGCCAAACAGATAAGAGACTCCGATACTATAGCTGCTCGTAGGTGTTCTGATGAGGTTATCCTCAAGAGTAAACTCATTAGAGTTTGGATCAAGAGATTCGTATTCTGCGTCAAGCAATCCTAATGAACCACTTACGATCAGGTTATTGATGGGAGACCAATCCAGTTCTATTTCAAGTCCGTTGATCGAAGCTTCTGCACCATTGAATGTCACTGTGGCAATCTGTCCTGGAGGATTGCCCTGAACCTGTATGTTATCATAATCAGCAGCAAATGCCGCTATATTCAATCTTAAGTCAGCCGCCGGTATAAATGTCTTCAAACCGATTTCGATATTTGTAACATTCTCAGGATCAAATGTTGTTGGTTCATTGTCCACAGTAGGGCTCGTATATCTTGAGTCAAAACCTCCACTCTTAAATCCTGTCGATACGGAACCATAGATATTGGTATTACTTGATACGTCATAAGCCAGAATACTTCTCCAGGTTACTCGGCTAAAGTTGAGCTCTCTAAAGCCTTCAGTTATAAACCTTGGCGTAGGACTATTCACCGCAAACGAATTAGGATCAAATCTCTTAGTCTCTGTTGTAAATCGAAGACCACCGGTCAGGTGTAACCTATCGGTTAGATTGAAGGTTGCCTCGCCGAATAGTGCAAAACTGGAGTTGTCTATTTCTCCTCCTGACAACAACGGAAAAGTTGGGATGAATGGCAAAGCAGATGCCTCAACATTAGCGAGATCATTACCGGTTTCGTTGAAGAAGTATAACCCCGTAACAAAATCTATCGCATCAGAGCTTCCGGTCAATTGTAACTCTTGTGAAAACTGTGTCTGATCATATTCGTTCTGAGTTTGAAATAGGACCAATGGACTACCATCAGAACCTCTTGTAAAGTCAGATTTCAAATCTCTAAAGGAGGTAATCGACTTCAAGCTTACTATGTCGGAGATATCATACTCTCCAATCAACGCAGTTCCAAATAGATTTACATCACTGAAGTTAGGTGCTGTCTCATTAGTAGTGAATGGCTCTGTGCTCACTGTATTTTGGAAGCAGTCAGGATTCTCGCTTTGAGGACATCCCTCATCTCCCAGTATATTGTTATTAAACAGGTTTGCAAACACTCCGTTGGGATCTAATTGCTCCTCGGCTGCACCTCTCTCATCTTCTAAAGTATAGTCAAAATTGAATCGCAATCTAAACTTGTCAGACGGCTCATATAGGAAGTTCGCTCGAGCTCCAAAAGAGTTGTCATTGCCCAGATCATCTCCTGCTATCAATCTCTCCACATATCCATCACGTCGATGATACTTAGCACTAAATCGTGCCTTGAATGTATCTGAGAACGGTACATTGAGGGATCCTTGAAGGCCTAACCTCGAGAACGAACCGGTAGTCGCTTTAATAAATCCTTCTGTTTCATCACCGGGATCCTTAGAAGTCAAACTGATAGCACCACCAATGGTGTTTCTCCCAAATAAACTACCCTGCGGTCCTCTCAACACCTCTACCCGTTCTGGATCTACTAAGTCCAAAACGCCCCCGACAGTCCGACCCATGTAGACACCATCTACATAGATACCCACTCCTGGATCAAGGGTCTGTAAGAAATCATTCTGCCCGACACCTCTGATATACACGACCGCCGCCGATGGAGATCCTGACGTTGTCCCTGCAAATGAGAAATTCACGTTAGGAGCAATAGCCGCCACTGAGGATAAATCTTCAGCTTGGAGCGCTTCTAATTTTCTGCCACTCACCGCAGTAATAGCCACAGGGACATCCTTAAGAGATTCTTCTCGCTTTCTTGACGTTACCACCACTTCTTCAAGACTCAAGCCACTGCCCAAGACTACATCGATCGCAGCATTGTTATCACTTACCAAGATGGATTGAGAAGTAAATCCAGTATAGCTTATCTCTAAGGTAACAGGTAGCTCATCGACGCTAAGAGAAAAACTCCCATCGAGATCCGTTGTAGTTCCTATGCCTGTGCCGGCCACTCGTACTGAAGCTCCATATAATCCTTCACCATTATCATCACGGACAGTGCCGCTTACTATTTCTGCCGGTTCCTCCTCTTGTACAAGTTCTTTAATTTCAGTCAGACCGCTGGCCAACACTTTTTCAGGCCCACTAAATATCCTGAGATTGCCCTTGGATTCGATCTTCTCTATTTCCTTAAAATGATGCTTAATCTTTGAGAGATCTGAAACCGATTTATCAGAATTCTGAAAAACAACGATGTACTTTTCTCCGATGATCTCATAGTCAAGATCGACAGTACTGAGCAATCTATCCATCGCATCTGTCAAGAGTTCATCTTTGATTATGTCAAACTCTATTTTTACATCCTCTATCATAGATTTCTCGTACGAGAAGAAAACATTATAGGTCATCGCAAAATCATCAAATATCTCTACGAGCGATCGCTCACCATTCTCTTGACCGCCCTCAGCCAGAATGGGGCTCCCATTGAGGAGCAAAAAACTTACCAGCAATGTGGCAAGGAGGTGAAATTTTTTAGTCATTTTGTGTTAGTTTTTATTTTTCATAAAATAGAATACTGCCGGATGGGGACTTCCAAATACTCATCCGGTTTTTTGCTTGTGCTAGTCAACAAATATCTGTTTGCCCTTGCGGGTCATCTGTACATTAAGTACTCTTTCGAGAATGGAGGTCGCCATATCCAAGTCATCGACAGGGATAGCCACTGAACCCTCCTTTTGCAATAGCGCTTTATCCTTGATGATGAGATCTATACCGTAGATAGACTCCACCTCACTTAGTATTTCCTTCATATCGGCATCATTGATCCTTAACACCCCGTCTTTCCAATTTGAGTGTATTTCTTCTGCTTCTTTGTATCTATCGAGTATCTCCTTAGTCGAACCTGAGAAGGAAATAAACTCTCCCGGCTCGATCAATTCTACCTCCCCTTGCATGTCCAAGCTAATTTGACCTTCTTCTAAGAACACCTCAGTGTGATCATTTCTGGTATTGACATTAAAGTGGGTTCCCAATACATCGACCTCGAGATCCTTGGTAATTACAGTGAACTTTGCATTAGTCGCAGGGATCTTCTTGACCTTAAAAAACGCTTCACCCTTGAGCCATACCCGTCGAGTGATGCCTTCATCCCATTCATCAGTCAGTGACAGCTGCGTATTCGCATTGAGCTCTACCACAGAGCCATCAGGCAGCGTGATTTCTTTCCATTCTCCATGACTGGTAACATAGTGGATCTGTTGATCACTTTGGGTTTGAATCAATCCATATGAAACACCGATGATTAATAGTGCGATACACGCAGCAGCCAATTGATAGTATCTGAAGTTTCTACTTCTATGTCGCCCGATAGGTCGCACCTTGCTCTTACGCAACTCATCGACAATTCGATCTGCATGAGCTAATTCCGGTATTTCTATCTCTTTTGCTTGATCATGAAAGTAATTGTGCGATTCTTCGATTAGCCGTCGGGCTTCTTCAATATTTTGTTTCTGTTCAGGATACCTGTTGAGGTATGCGGTCCAGAAAAAATCTAAAGACTTGTCTTCAGACAACACCCACTTTCGGAAGTGATCATCTTCAACAAGGTCTAACACATTATAATCGCTGTAATCCTGAATTCTCATTTCTGTTTCTTCGTTTTCAAACTCTAATATGACGGAGCAGATTTGTCCATATATTTTGAAGATGAATCGAGTCACAGATTTGTAACCTTTGAAACATAACTTTCTCAAAAGTTTTTTTGCCAAACTTTGATTTCAACGCATTTTAAGTAGCTTAGCACCGTATGGAAAGCTTATCCGATGCTATTTCGGCATCGTAGATAGATGATCAAATTGGGGTAGAGCGGTCCATCGAAATATGATTTATGGATAGGCAAATTGATATCGCAGCACTCAAGAATCGCATCGCAGAAGGTGATTTAACGGCTATGAATCAACTCTACCAAGCCTATTTCCAAAAGCTAAAACTGTATGGTGTTCAGTTCTCTCCGCAGCTCATATCTCTCAGCGTCGACGACACGATTCAGGAGCTGTTTCTCTGGATAGCCAAAAACCATCAGCAGCTACACGAAGTCGACAATCTAGAGGTTTATCTCTTCTCAGCACTTAAGAGAAATATCTATCAGGACATCCATAAAGGCAAGTCTCAGAAGAACTTACTAGTCCTATATTCTAACGCCAATGATCCTGACAGTCATGAGACTTCTGAAGAATCCAAAATGATAGAATCAGAAAACCAGCATCTTGACAAACAGCTCGTCAAGCGCCTTATGGACAATCTTCCCGACAAGCAGCGAGAAGTGATATATCTGAGAAACTATGTCAACATGAGCTACAAGGAAATCGGCGAGGTCATGCAGCTCTCTGAGCAAATCGCACGAAACTACGGCTATCGAGCTATGCAAAGTCTGAGAAATCAAAGCTCTCATAAGACTTATAGAAAGGAAGGCTGATCTTGCTGAGTAGACTACTCCCAAGATGTTATAATCAAAAGTAATCAGGCGTGTGGATAGGAGTTATCTCGCTAAGCCGAAGAGTAGTAATAACCTTTTAAGGTGTATCTTTAGATAGTGCCGATAGTACGAAAACAGATTAAAATGTACGGTTTGTAACATGGCATAAAAAGGAAAAGATATCCGTTGATAGATCAAGAGAAATATACTGCATTACTTCAATGGCATAATGGAATAGAATACTTCGATTACAACCCCGCTATTGATTGGGCACTTGAACTAATAAAAAAGGGGATAGAAACGGAAAACGTTCTAATTATTGCATCTTTTTCAAGACCAGTTGATAGAGATGAAATCAAACCATATATCTCAGGAGCATTAAATGAACTAAAGTTAACCGAGAAATACGGAGAATATTCAATTGTTGCAAATGCACATTATTATCTCGAACAAATTTTGAATGATCATCAACTAAGAAAGAATCTTACAAAACTTTATCAGATTTGCCTGAATGCTGATATGGATAAGAGGTTAATGCCATTTTATCTTCTATATCACGGTTGGGACGAGTTAGAAGAGATAGGGGTAAATTATTACTTTGAAGGTGCAGATTTAGATAATATAGAAAAAGTTTTAAAGGAGCAAGCAAAAATTTGGATTGATAAATACGTCTATGGAAAGGAAATTGAGGTTCAGATGGAAAGAGATCTCAAATTGAAAAACATAGAAGCATCAATTAACCAATCAGAAGAGATAAAGGAAAAATCACTTTGGCAATGGGTCAAAAATATTTGGAATAAATGAACAGTAACACAGATTATTAATAGCCTAACCAATGAATAAAACCAGAATGTTCCTCTACACTTTAGGAGCTCTTATTTTAATTGCAGCACTATTGCTATATACCAATCGAGATAGTATCACATATGTGGGGTCAGTAAATGAGGTCGAAGTGGATTGCACTAAGAAGGACTCCATCCTTACACTGGTCTATGAGAGTGATCAAAGAAATCGTCGAACAGGCGACTTCAAACAACTCGCTCATGATGATCACCGGAACCAGGAAGTGGTCTTTAGTATGATTGAAAAATGTGGGATGCCTTCCCTACAGGATGTAGGTCCATTACAGATGAATGCCATATGGCTCACCATACAGCATGCCAACAAAAAGTATCGTAAAAAGTACTTTCCGCTGATTGAGAAAGCCGTAGATAATGGTGATCTGGCTAAGAGCCAATATGCTTTAATGAAAGATCGCATGTTAATGGATGAAGGCAAACCACAATTGTATGGATCTCAAGTTTTAAACTACGAGCTATACAAACTGGCAGATCCGGAAACGGTCGATGAAAGACGTCAAGAGATGGGTCTGGAACCGATCGAAGATTATTTAGCGAAATTTGGTATTGATTATCAGCGAACTGAATAAAGGCATAATATGAAAACAGCTATCATAATCTTAGCGCTACTCATCAGCAATCAATCTACATTACTGAGTCAATTCGTACCTCATCTATGGCATGAGAAGGTAGAACTGAAAAAGGAAGAACCCATCTGGCAGGAAATGACCACACAGATCACCGAAGTAAGTCAAGGAAACGAAACTGAGTATCCAGTGTCCAAAATAGTGATTGGAGCGGATGGATCAAGAACCGTATCCGTATATGATCGGAACGGAGACATTGGGGAGGTCAATACTGGATATTTTGAAAATGATACACTCTACATTTATAAGACAGAAGATGGCAATCAAGAACGAAAGCAGTATGATGCTAACCACAATCTGATTTCTGAAGCCTGGGTATATCCTGATGGCTCTGAGGACAGAACCACTTATACCTATAGTGATGGCTTATTAGTCAGAATTGTCGAAACAGACGAGTTCGATACATTCATTGAAGAGCTCCAATATGACGGCAACAATCTAAGCTCAATCAATAGTATTGATGAGGATGGGGAAATCGTCATGGAACGGAAGATCTTATATGACTCGGCAGGGCGAATTGTAGAGACTCAGAGAATAGAAGATGGACAGATCAACAAAAGAGTCTATTATAGCTATGATGAGTCCGACCAACTGATCCTAAAAGAAGAAGAGAAAATAAACAGGCTACGAGGAGGCTTAATGGCTCCAGAGGTCTATGAGTATCAATATCACAGCAACGGCATACTCAAAGAGGAGCGATGGATTATTTACCAAGACGAAAGCAAAGAAGAAATAAACACTGAGTCAATCTCCATATTCAATGAGTTGGGATTAGAAATCAAAGGCATCTATAAAGAATAT
>CAZJTO010000063.1:0-11301 GCA_964548935.1 uncultured Saprospiraceae bacterium | reverse complement strand
ATGTTCCAAATGCGCATGCTACCAGCAAGCAAAGGGTAAAAATTCGTTTCATAATGTGCTTATTTAAATAATTAGTTCAATTGTTTATTTATAAATAGAAATTTTCTCGTTTAAAAGCGTCTTAAGAGGATACACTATGTGACGGTCATCACTAAGAATAGTAACGCTGTTTTTATCCATATTTATGATTTCTCCTTTGACATTGTCAAGTTCGACGACGTCACCAATTGCAACTTTCCCATTCGCATAAAATGAGGCAAGAAAGTTGCTAACAGAGTCCTTGGATGCCATGCCATAACCTATTGCAAAAGCCAAGATGCCTCCTCCAATCACTATAGAAATATTTTGCTCTAAAAATGCCGTGTTAATCTCAGCCTGAGCTATCGCAGATATAACCACGTTGATGAATAGGAAATAGAATAGGAATGATGAGATCATCTTCGCTGAGGGTAAGCCCAGAGAAGTCAGTGTCGTCTCCACAATTCCTCTTATCGCGTCTGATAAAAGGATTCCAAAAACAAGAATGATGAATCCCACCATCAGTTTAGGAATCAAATTAAAGAACCCTGAAACAAGATTAGAAATGGCTGGCATCTGAAGTAATTCTGCCGCACCTACCATAAAGAAGGCTAAGAGAAAGTAATAGATTATCTTCCCAAAAATCTTTGACAATTTGATTTTAAGATTGGCTTTTTGGAAAATGTCGATCTCAGCAAGTTTTTCACCAAACCTATCGATCTGAATCTTTTCTAAAAGTCTGGTAACTATTTTTGAAACAATCTTAGCCACTATCAACCCAATAATAAAAAACACTAAGGCACCGACCATCTTAGGTACTACCTCGATGAATTGATTCCATAATTTGAGTAAGGTGTCCATTACAAAAGTTGCATCCATAGCATGTATTTTTTAGAGTTGATAAGTATTTGATTGTTCAATTAGTCGATATCTATTCTTCTTCCTCCTGTTCTGCAGGAGATATTCCTAGGATAGTATTCATGATACGAGGGATATACATTTCTATCAGCGCTCCAAAGAATCCCCATATATCTTTCCTGCCATCCACATTGTGTTTGACTTTTTGATCGTATTTCTGAAACTTCTGTTCGTTCTCTTGCTGTAGTTTCTCGAATGAGTTATTGTCCTTCTCAGCCATCATAAACTGTTTTTGTACTGTTGCCGGTACACCTTCATAAATTTCTCTTTGGCTCTCTTAATTTTCATCTTAATCGCACTTTCAGATTTATCCTTGATAGATGCAATGTCTTTTATTGAGAGTCCATCCAGATACTTCATCAGTAGTATAGATTTATCCTCCACATTGATCATTTCAAGAATCCTCTTTAGACGCTCAAGTTTAATTTCCAACAAGAACTTATCGCTCACCTCGTCTTCAACATCAGAAAACATAGAGACATCGTCCATAAGGATGCTCTTATCTTTTTTTGATTTCCGTATGCTGTCGATGCAAAAGTTGTAGGTAATCGAGTAAACCCAAGTTGAGAATTTTGAATTTCCGCTGAACTTATTCAAGTTCAAAAGAATCTTCATCATAATATCTTGGGTAGCATCTTGTGCCTTGAATTCATCACGAAGTAGCGTTAGGCACTTTCCAAAGATTTTTGCAGAATACCGATTATAGAGAAGGTCAAAATAATAGGGATTTTGACCCTTCAAGTATTCTACTATGACCTCTTCATCGGAAAGCGAGTTTCTTTTACTTTGTGATAAGAGCGCAAAGAGTACCTTTAACATGGCTATAGTAAGACGTATTAATGCGGCAAAGTTACTTATTACTACATATTAATCACTCTCGATGAGATTTCTTCTGACGATTTATGCAATTTTATTTACATGTGTAGTTTTATCGGCTCAATCCGATGAAGACGCCCGTATGATTAGAAGCATCCATGATAATATTCTCACCGACGGAGATTGTTATGATTGGTTGTATCACCTATCGGAGGAAGTAGGCGGGAGATTAGCCGGCTCAGCTTCGTCTATAGAGGCCGTAGACTATACTGCTCAGGTACTTTCGGGCTTATCAGATACAGTTTACAAGCAACATTGCAACGTCCCTTATTGGACTCGTGGAGAGTCTGAGCAAGTTGCAATCACCAATCTAGATGTCGGTATGGACGCTAAGTTGGACGCCCTAGCATTAGGGAATTCAGTAGGAACTGGTCCTGCTGGTGTCGAAGCGCCCGTCGTGGAAGTAAAAACGCTAGATGAGGTGAGCGCATTGGGTCGGGATGGAATAGAAGGCAAGATCGTCTTTTACAATAGACCTATGGATCCGACGCAGATCCGAACATTCTTTGCATATGGCGGTGCGGTTGACCAACGGACCAATGGACCAGCTGTCGCAGCGGAGTATGGAGCCGTAGGAACCTTAGTCCGATCCATGACGACACTTACAGACGATGTGCCACATACAGGAGTGACACGATATAAAGAGGGCGTGCCACAGATACCAGCTGTTGCCATAAGTACTATGGACGCGGATAGACTTTCTGCATACCTCCAACAAAAAGAAGTGATCGTGCGGGTAGAGACTCATAGTCAGATGGTAGACCCACAAAAGCCGTCTTATAATGTTGTTGCAGAAATCAAAGGCTCAACTTATCCTGATGAGATCATATTAGTAGGTGGGCATTTAGACTCTTGGGATGTCGGTGGTGGAGCTCATGATGACGGAGCGGGATGTGTGCACGCCATGGAGGTACTCAATGCGTTCCAAAAATTGAACTATCAACCCAAACGTACGATACGGTGTGTACTATTTATGAATGAAGAAAATGGCTTGGGTGGCGGCTTGGCATATGCTGCGGCCTCTAATGAAAAGGGGGAGTATCATATGGCTGCAATCGAGTCCGATGCTGGAGGCTTTTCTCCAAGAGGTTTTGGTTGCGATGCTACCGATGCTGCTTTTGCACCACTATACCGTCAGGTGATAAAGTGGGAGTCACTATTGGAGCCGTATGGCCTTCATTTAACTAAGGGAGGCTCAGGTGCTGATATTAATCCACTTAAAGATCAAAACGGATTGCTATTTGGGTTACGACCTGATTCGCAGCGCTACTTCGATTATCATCATACTCGAAATGACAGAATAGAGGCAGTCAACGAAAGAGAGCTGAAGCTTGGTGCTGCCGCTATGACTAGCCTTGTATATTTATTGGATAATCACGGACTGACTAAAGCTACAGATGAGTAAGAAAAGTGTAACCCTACACCATAAGAGTTTTGAAATATATATCAGTGAGGAAGAGATCGCCCAGATCAATCAATCTCTTGCGCAACAGATTAATCCCCATTATGCCGATAAAGAGCCTATCGTGCTCTGTATACTCAATGGCTCATTCATCTTTGCAGCGGATCTGGTGAGGTGTTTTGACTTTAATCTGAAGATGGAATTCGTCAGATATTCTTCTTATGAGGGTACTGATTCTACGGGCACAGTCACAAGAATTCTTGGACTCAAGTCAGATATAACTGATCAGGACATCATACTGATAGAAGACATCGTAGATACTGGGCTCACCTTGTCCAGGGCTATCAAAGACCTGTGGTCTCATAAGCCAAAGTCGATTAAAATCGTGAGCTTATTACTTAAGCCTGAAGCACTGCAATATGATATCCCTGTAGACTTTGTCGGGAAGAGCATTCCTAACAAGTTCGTCGTAGGATACGGCCTTGACTATGATGAACTGGGTCGAGATCTGCCGGCTATATATAAGTTGCAGGAGTAAAGTTATAATCGCCTATCGTAATAACTTGGCGACAGCTTTTAATGAGTCAAGATTGTGTATAGCGGTAAAGATATCTATGTGAGGCAGGCAAAGCTGCATGGCCTTAGTTTCAGGTTTATAATTCGGATTACCAGCTAAGGGATTGAGCCATATCAATTGATGGCTTTTTTTATGGAGATATCTCATCGATTCTTCAAGGATATCCAGATCGCCAGTATCCCAACCGTCGCTAACGATGACTACTATGGAGTCTTTATTAAGGAGACGATTACCATACTTGGTTTTGAAGGACTCTAATGATGAGCCGATGCGAGTTCCGCCTGACCATTGTGGCACCTGCTCGGAGAGAGTAAGCAAGGCCTGATCGTAGTTACCATCTCGTAAAATTTGGCTTAAAGAAACTAACTGAGTGCTGAATGCAAAGGTCTTAAGTTGCTGCACTACCTGCTGAAAACTATACATAAATTCAATCAAGAACTTGCTGTACAGCTCCATAGATTTACTGACATCACATAGCAATATGATGTTGACCTTTCGAGTTTGCTGTTTCTTAAATATGAGTTGATCGATCGTACCTCCATTTTTTAGAGACTGCTGTATTGTACTTTTTAAATCAATGACTTTGCTGGCCTTTGATTTTGTATACCGACGGTTAGGCTTATTGGCCAATCGCTTGGCGATTAATCTTATAATCTCTAGCAGGGCACGATGCTCAGAAGTGTCAAATTTGGCGAAATCTTTCTGTCCGAGGACCTCAAAGGCACTATAATAGGCGACCTCTTCTTTTTCTTCAATACGGCCTCCGTACAGCCAGTTTTTTAGTGCGTGTAAGGAGGGGGCATTGGATTTGCTCTGAGGCGACTTTTTCTGTTTGTCCTCGAGGTTGGTCGTTTTGCTATCCTCTGCTCTGCTTAGTTCTTTCCAGTAGGATTCATAGAGCTCATCAAATAGGATGTACTGTCGTCGATTCTTAACCCAAATGGCCTTGTAGAGATGTTGCTGTTCTCCGATAGATTGCGGGACATGTAGTTGAAATGCCTCCAACAGATCCAGTACTTCCTTTGGTCCGATCTCAAAGCCATTATCTCTGAGATATCGACCAAATTGAATGGCATGCGCTGGCAAGGAGGTCTGACGCTTGATAAGAGTGGCCATCTAATTCATTTTAGAGATCACTCCGACCTTCTCGAACAATTTAGACAATGACAGCTGTGCTTCTCTGATGTCCTGCCAGTCTTTTAGGATGACACCCAATGTTGATTCGACGAGCGCAACATCTAGGTGATCTATATGCATAGAGGAAAGCACTACTGCCCAATCCAAAGTTTCGGCAATGCCGGGCAATTTTTCTAAGCGCATCCGTCTCAGCTCCTCCATAAATCTGCAGATCTGTGTCGCTAAATTTTTATTAATGTCGGGGACCTTGGATAGTACGATGTCTAACTCTTTATCAAATGTGGGATAGTCTATCCATAGATACAGACACCGTCGCCTCAGTGCTTCTGAGAGTTCTCGAGTCCTATTGCCAGTTATAATGACATGTGGGATACTTTTGGCAGCAATCGTCCCAATTTCAGGGATGGTAATCTGCCAGTCCGACAGTAGTTCTAAAAAGAAACTCTCGAACTCCTGATCCGCTCTATCGATCTCATCTATTAGTAGCACTTGCGATTTGTTTGCAAGGATTGACTTCAGTAGAGGCCGCTCCAGCAGGAATTCATTACTGAAGATCTTAGCTTCTTTATCTGGCAAGGAGAGATTGCTGCTGTGCTCAGTCATTTTGAGATAGAGCAACTGACGCTGGTAGTTCCATTCATAGATGGCTTGGTTGGCATCTAATCCCTCATAGCATTGCAGGCGGATGAGATTCGTGTTTAGAGATTTGCTCATGACCTTGGCAATCTCTGTTTTTCCAACACCTGCTGGTCCTTCTATTAGCAATGGCTTGTTGAGCATCATTGATAGGTGAATGGACATCGCTATAGAGCTATCAGCTATATAGCTCTGATCACTCAGTAAGTCTTGAATTTTTTTTATTGAGTCTTGATTGTTCATGACAGGTATTGGTCCAGTGCGTTGCTAAGATCAGTCAAGGTAGAAATAGTGATCGTCGGATCAAAGCCCATTGGATCAATGACGCTTTGATTAGATCTTCTCAGCCATGCCGCTTGCATTCCATATGATTTGGCGCCGATGACGTCAAAGTTGTTGCCTGATACTAACCATGCATTCTGGGGATCGGCATTGGCGGATTGACAGAAGTGCTGATACCCTATTGGGTTGGGCTTAAAGGTTTTTACGTCTTCCATGCTTACGACACCGTCTAGGAGAGGAAGGACCTCCGCCTGAGTCAATAGTTCTGTGATCGCTTTACGGCTGCCATTAGAATAAGCATAGACGCTATGACCTGATTGTTTTAATAGTTCTACACCTTGCTGAGCATCGTCAAAAGAGGGGAGTATGCGATATTGATGTAATAATCGGTTGATTGCGTCGGCGTCTAGCTCGATCTTGAATACTTGGCAGCTATATACGAGGGCTTCTTTGGTTACGATTGAGAAGTCGACATATTGATTCATCAATCCTCGCCGAAACGAATATTCCAATTGCTTGCTGCGCCATAGATCAGAGAATTTCTGGGCTTGCTCTCCGATCAGTTCCTGTAATAAGCTAAGGACACCACTAGTGTCAATCAATGTACCATAAACATCCAGGGCTATAATTTGTGGCTTCATAGATTGATTATAAAGATGAGCCTGCCAACCGAATAGAAGTTGGCAGGCTCACAGTTTATGCTTGAATGAGAAAAATAAATTACGCTAGTTTCTTCAATGCTCGCTTAACGTAGACATGCGCTAAGTGTGTCCGATATTTTTCTGAAGCGTAATGATCTCCCATGACGTCAACGCCATCTGTGATATTTACCACGGCGGACTCAATCGCATCAGCTGTGAGGCTCTGTCCACTGAGGGCGCTTTCTGCGGCCATGGCACGATAGGCACTTTCGCTAACGCCAGTGATTCCGATTCTGACAGAATTGATGACATTGCCATTCATATCTGCTGCAGCTGCACAACCTACTATCGCAAATCGAGATGCTGGCTGCTTGAACTTCACATAAGTTGAATGTCGATTAAAAGCCGTTTTAGGAATGCTGATCCCGGTAATAATCTCTCCTTCTTCTAAGGCTGTTTCAAAAAAGCCTTTGAAAAACTGATCTATATCGACAGTCCGTTTTCCATTTTTACTTTGGATAATGACGTTAGCATCTGCCGCTAATAGGACTGCAGGCCAATCAGCAGCGGGATCCGCATGGGCTATACTGCCACCGATGGTGCCACAATTGCGCACCTGAATATCGCCAATCTCCTTGGCAGCCTGAACCATCATGGGACAATGCTCTGCTAGTGCCGCACTGCTGGCGATGGCAGCATGTGTGACTCCCCCACCTATAGTTATAGACTTCTCATTGTCTGCAATGTTCCTGATGCTATCGATCTTAGAAATATCTACTAAGGTGCCAGGGGCATTAAGTCTTAGTTTTAATGCTGGGATTAGACTATGGCCACCGCCCAAGATTTGGGCATCTGCGTCTAACATATTGAGTGCTTCTTCGACGGAGGAAGCTTTTTTATAGTTGAATGAAACTGGTATCATATTTTACGATAGTTATGTTAAGTAAAAAGAATGATGAGCTTAGCCCTGCATAGCGGTCCATACCCGCTCTGGAGTCATCGGCATTCGGATGTCTTTAACCTTATGTCCTCCTTTCCAAAGGGCATCGATCACGGCATTAACCACTGCGGGGGTTGAGCCAATACATCCTGCTTCTCCAGCGCCCTTAACCCCTAATGGATTATGTGGACATGGAGTGACCGTACGATCGATTTCGAAACTTGGGAAGTCATCAGCACGAGGCATACAATAGTCCATATAGCTACCATTGATCAATTGCCCTGTGTCATCATAGATGGCTCCTTCGTGCATAGCCTGTCCGATGCCCTGAGCCAGTCCGCCATGAATCTGTCCATCTACGATCATCGGATTAATGACGTTACCTACATCATCAACAGCAATAAATCGCTTCAATTCAACTGCTCCCGTTTCTTTATCTATTTCCACGATGGCGACATGCGCACCAAAGGGATAGGTGAAATTAGCTGGGTCATAAAAACTGCTAAAGTCTAATCCCGGCTCGAGTCCTTCTGGATAATTGTGTGGGACATAAGCAGTCAGTGATACATCTCCAAAAGCAACGGATTTATCGGTTCCTTTGACGGTCCACTTACCGTCCGCATAGTCTAAATCATCTGGCGTGGACTCCAGGAGATGTGCCGCTACCTTAGCTCCTTTCTCAAGGACTTTTTCTACCGATTTTACGATGGCGCTACCACCAACAGCAAGACTTCTTGAGCCGTAGGTACCCATACCAAAGGCTACTCGATCTGAATCACCATGAATGATTTCTACATCCTCCAGAGGGATTCCCATCTTGTCTGCGACTACTTGAGCAAAGGTCGTCTCATGACCTTGTCCATGCGAGTGTGAGCCAGTATATACGCTCACTTTGCCAGTCGGCTGGACAGTGACTTGGGCGGATTCAAACAATCCCGCACGTGCTCCGAGAGCGCCTACCACAGCAGATGGTGCAATACCACAGGCCTCTATATAAGTCGAAAATCCGATGCCTAACAGTTTACCATTAGATTGTGCCGCCTGCTCCTTTCTGAATTCTTCATATCCCACCATTTCTAAGGCTCTCTCCAATACTGGAGCGTAGTTGCCGCTGTCGTACTGCAGTGCAACTTGGGTCTGATAGCCCTCTTGATCTACACCATCAAACGCAGGAATGAAATTTTTAAATCGCAACTCTGCCGGGTCCATGCCCATCTCCAGTGCAGCCAGATCAACCAATCGCTCTAACAAATAGGTAGTCTCAGGTCTGCCTGCGCCACGATAGGCGTCCACCACATTAGTATGTGTAAATGTCCCAGTGACATCTACATTGATTTTAGGGGTGGTGTATAATCCTTGGAATAGTGTGCCGTGTAAGTAGGTCGGCACAGCAGGTGCAAAGGTCGAGAGGTAAGCACCCATATTGGCATACGTATAGGCCTGGAGTGCAATGATTTTACCGTCGCTATCAAAGCCCATTTTGGCGTTGGTGACGTGGTCTCGCCCGTGCGCATCAGTTAAAAACGCTTCACTACGATCCGCAGTCCACTTAATCGGGCGATTTAAAAGCTTAGCGAAGTAGACTACTAATGCTTCCTCGATATAGTGGAAGATCTTACTACCAAATCCACCTCCAACATCTGGCCCAACAACTCGGACTTTATGTTCCGGTATACCCAATACAAATGCACAGAGTAAGAGTCTTGTTAAGTGAGGGTTCTGAGTTGATGTATATAATGTGTATCGCTCATGAGCCGAATCCCAGTGGCCTATAGCAGAGCGAGGCTCCATGGCGTTAGGCACTACTCGTTGATTGACAAATTCTAATTCCGTTACATGTGCTGCACTGGCTAGTGCAGCGGACACTTCTTCTTTAGGATTGCCGAGCTCCCAATCAAAACAGATGTTGTTAGGTACGTCGTCATGTACTAACGGGGCACCCGCCTGAGTAGCAGCTTTTGGATCAGTGACCGCATCCATGATGTCGTAATCGACCTCTATATGTTCAGAGGCATCCTTGGCAATGGCTCTCGTATCAGCTACGATCAATGCAACGCCGTCTCCTACATGGCGGACTTTTTTTCTCACTAATAGTGGATGTGGCGGCTCTTTCATGGTATCGCCGTTTTTGAAATCTACCTGCCATCCACAGGGCACTCCAGCTATAGCTTCTGGTATATCCTTACCAGTAAATACTCCAATCACACCTTCCATCGCCACGGCTGCCGAGGTGTCAATACTATTGATAGTTGCATTGGCATATGGGCTGCGGAGGATATAAGCATGGGACATGTTGTGCAGAGTGATATCATCCGTGTATTTTCCTTGTCCAGTGATAAATCGCTTGTCTTCTAAGCGCTTAACTGATTTTCCTATATAGTTCGTCATAATTTATTTCAATTTGATTTAGAAAATATTAAGCCGACACGGCATTCATCTTATTAGCAGCATATTGTATAGACTTTACAATGTTGTGGTAGCCTGTGCACCGACAAAAGTTTCCTTCCAGAGCTTCACGGATTTCATGCTCGCTCGGGTTGGGGTTCTGTTTAAGTAAGTCAAGAGCCGTCATCATCATACCCGGTGTACAAAAACCGCATTGAAGTCCATGTTCTTCCTTGAATCCCTCTTGGATCGGGTGCAAGCTGTCTCCTTGCGCTATACCCTCTACCGTAGTAATCTCGCAACCATCGGCTTGAACGGCGAGCACAGTGCATGATTTTACGGCTTTGCCATCTATATGTATAGTACAGGCTCCACAGCTACTGGTATCGCAAGCGATGTGGGTGCCAGTTAGGGACAGATGTTCTCTGAGATAGTCTACCAATAGGGTTCTCGGCTCCACTTCGCCTGAGTGCGACTTGCCGTTAACTGATATTGAGATGTTGTTTTTCATAGGTGATTTCCTTTATGATGATTGGATAATTCTCAAGTTCTTAATTGAATATTTTTTTAAATAGCCTACGGAGCCAGCTGAATAAGCCTGTAGACTCTGTGTTATCACTTCCTGTCGCTGTTGATTCTACAGATTCTTCTACTATTTCTGTAGGTGGCGCCGTTGCAGCATCTTCTACTATATGTTGTTCTAAGGAGGCGAATACTTCTTTAGTTATGGTATTTGCCACCCCCGAGAGGACTCGCTGGCCCGTGCGAGCGATAACGCCAGAGAGCCTTACTTTACCATCAAAACTGAGCTCTGTATGCTCGCTATCGGTGTCAGATAATGTCATCGCTATTGTACCGTGGGCATTACCGATTTTACTGAGTTGTTCCATTTCAATAGCGAACGATTCAGGTTCATGCTTATCGATCACTTTTAGTTTGCCCTTAAATGACCCTTTGACGGGACCAATCTTGATATCGGATATGCTTTTATAGTTATCCTCTTCTATGGTTTCTAGCTGCGATACTCCTGGAGTTATTTTGGCTAATACGACGGGATCCATAAGATACGCCCACAATTGGTCCTTTGTAACCTCAAAGCTATGTACTCCTTTTACTTGCATTGGATTCTATAATTGTAGATGTCTAAACAGATGATTGACATGCCTTTTGTTGGCTAATTTATCAATGATCCGCTTTATATGATCCGTGTGCTGATAATAATAGAGAATAAATAATACTTAGTGAAGAAAGGAATAAAATTAAATATTGACATTGGTCATGAGGGACACTATTGTGCCATTGATTGATGCGTTGATATCGATATATAGGACACAAGCTCTTAATTGCCTATATGGCATCATAGCTGGACTTCAAGCTGTCTGAACTAGATGAACTTGGGTAAAAAAATCTGAAACGCTAAGATGTCAGAACGCTGCTACTCCGTATAATAATAGCTGATTCTGGTCAACCACTTATCAGGATTTTCCTC
>CAZJTO010000062.1:0-11485 GCA_964548935.1 uncultured Saprospiraceae bacterium | reverse complement strand
TACTACCTCAAGTAGAATCATTTATAAATTTTGTCTCTCTTGTCTACTTCAACTACCATGATGAGCATGATTTGATCTTGGATATCAATAATTATGCTCAATTTCCCAGCTCGAAGTCTAAAGTATTTGTTAGTAGCTAATTGCTCCGCATATCGACGAGGACGGACGCAAGCACGTTCGAGAATAGCAAGCACTCGCTCCTGATCATACTTATCCAGCTTCTTTATTTGCTTTACCGATTTTTTTGAATATTCAAGTCTATAGATCATAGACCGAGCTCCTTCTTCAGTTGCTCATGAGAGATAATACGGCCAGCCTTGATATCTTCTTCTGCCTCAGCAATGTTTTTTTTTGTCTCATCACTCAGCTCTTTTCTATCATCGATTAAGTCCCATATTATTTCTTCGTAAGACTCATTTTTGAAGATCTTCATCTTGTTAAGCGCATCTTTCAATTCTGTACTTATCTGGATAGTAGTCTTGCCCATGAATATCAGTTTACAATAAATATATACTATTATAGTTAACTATAATACACTATAAGTCGATATAGTGCTAAAGATTTGCCGTTGACATAGTAGATACTTATAGTGATGATTCTATTAGGCTCTGTTCTTCTGATCTATAATACTAATGTCAGTGTGCTAAGAATAATTCGACTACAACCCAACCAAAAAATTACTTAAAACCTCATTAAACCGCTCAGGTACTTCCATCATAGCAGCATGACCACATTTGTCCAAGAGGACCAACTCACTATTCGGAAGGAGCTCATGAAACTTCTCGCCTACAAATGGGGGGGTAATTGTATCCTGTTTACCCCAGACCAGAAGGCTAGGACACGTAATAGTAGGAATCTTATCTTCAAGATTATGCTGTAAGGCTGATCGAGCAGTCAGTAAGATGCTCATTGCTTTATTACGATCATTGACAGTCTCAAATACTTCGTCTACCAATTCTTTTGTCGCCACATCAGGATCATAGAACGTCTCTCCTGTCTTACGCTTTATATATTCGTAATCTCCTCTTCGCGGATATCCGTCTCCCATACCTGACTCAAACAATCCTGAACTACCTGTAAGCGTCATACTGGCGATTAGATCCGGTCTCTCTAATGCAAAGAGTTGTGCGATGTGGCCTCCTAAGGAATTACCCACAAGATGTATCTTACTATAATTCTTAAGTTCCACAAACTCGCGCACGTATCTCAGCAGACCCACTAAACCAGCCTCTTCTCGTGATAGCGTATAGATAGGAAGAATCGGCACTACAATGTTGTAGTCCTCTCCGAACTCGTTGATCAGGTCCTCAAAATTGCTAAGCGCTCCAAACAATCCATGAAGTAGTAATAGACAATCACCGTCTCCACCAGTCTCTACATAGCTAAAGCCTTTTTCTTCTACAATCGCTGGCTGCATGATCTAATTTTAATTCAGGCACAAAAATAGGAAAGTATGCGATCTAATATTATTTCGTGAAATCTACACAGATTAGATAACTCCTATCTGTTTAGTTTGCTTATAGCGTACGAGATAATAATGATAAATCAAAGAAGATAATGCGATAACCGCTACTCCTTGATGAAGCACACCCCATAGTACAGGAATATGTCCTATACTCCCTAATAACGTTACGATCCCTAGAATAATCTGTAAGAACAGCATTCCTCCAAATATCCAATAGCTTCTCTTTGTCGATCGGCTCAACTGCTTCTGATATCGCCAAAAATATAGAGCAAAGACAACAACGATCACATAGGCCAATCCACGATGTATAAAGTGCATCAGCCCAAAGGTGAATGAACCAGCATCATAATTGATAAAACTATCTAAGCTCCAATTGGATCTAACGAATAGATCACTGGGTATGATCTCACCACCAATATCCGGCCAAGTTGGATAGATCAGTGATGCCTTCATACCACTCATAATTCCTCCAAAGAATATCTGAATGCAGACCAGAATGATAAAGTAGCCAGTGGCTCGTGATAAACCACTTCGTATACTGCGAACTCTTCCTCCATTTAGATAGGATAAAAAAGTCCACCACAGCATCACAAAGACGCTTATTCCTATAGACAAGTGGATTGATAATTTATAGGCATTGACCCACGGTCTGTTTACAAGACCACTGGCAACCATGATCCAGCCAAATACTGCAGCAAGACCAGCTAGACCAACAACTTTCAACAGATCGGTCTTGACCTGCCTCGACAATTTCTTCTTGAGCAGAAAGTAGATAAAAGGAAATATAAATACAAAGCCCATGCTCCTCGCCCATAGACGATGAAAATACTCCCAGAAATAAATAAACTTAAATGTGCCGCCTTGGAATACATGATCACCCAAGAGCATGCCATCATTAATTTTTTGGTATTGCGGAGTATCCTTGTACTGATCAAATTCTTCTATCCATGCATCCTCACTCATTGGAGGAAATGTCCCTGTGACTATCTCCCACTTCGTAATTGACAATCCAGACCCAGTTAATCTCGTCACTCCTCCAATAATTATCTGGAAGTACACCATGACTAATCCTACAATCAGCCAAATCGAAACCGCGGCATCTTTTCTGATCATGATTCAAATGTAGCATCAAAACTTACATAATCTCACATCTCAAGATTGTCCACATTGTTTGTATTTATTATTAATTATTTAAAATAAAAATCATCATTATTAGTGCCGTTTATATGTGGATAATTCATGAGAGATCGATTTTATAGACAGATATACACTAGGTTATTAACACAGAGTAGGTATGCCAATCAATTGATTATCAATAATTTGTATTCTTAGATGGAAATATGTGGATTGTAACTAACAGATTAATTGTGGATTACTAGCAACTAAGCGAGAGTAGAATCTTAAGTTGATAACTTTAGCAAGTGTGCATAAGAGTGCTACTGCCGAGCTATCATAACAATGTCCGCTCATGCTCCAAGTATAACTTGTTATTAAAAGTGGAAAAAGCAGAATGATATGAAGCTGATAACGAGCTACAAACATATCTTTATTTTTCTATATGTTAGTAATACATAAATTGAGTAGTCTTTAGTGATATGAGAGCGGTGATACAGAGAGTGAGTCAAGCAGAGGTAACAGTCCAAAAAAAAATCGTCGGCGCCATCAAAGATGGCCTACTGATTCTACTGGGGGTTGGCCCAAATGATGCCCAAGACGATATCCAATGGCTAGTAAAGAAGATTGTAAATATGAGGATCTTCTCAGATGAAGAAGGCAAGATGAATCAAAGTGTATTAGATATTGCTGGAGCGGCACTGGTGATTTCTCAGTTTACCTTGTTTGCTTCAACAAAAAAAGGCAATCGCCCATCCTATATTAATGCAGCCAAACCAGAACAAGCCAATCAACTATATCAGGATTTTCTATCAACACTGCGAACACATTTAACGCAAGTTGAAGAAGGCATATTCGCTGCTGATATGAAAGTTACGTTGACCAATGATGGTCCAGTTACGATAATTATTGATTCAAAAAATCGGGAGTAATGACATTAGAAAAATTGCAAGAGACAGTTGATGACTGGATCAAGACTTATGGTGTTAGATACTTTGCCGAAACCACAAATACAATTGTATTGATGGAGGAAGTTGGGGAGTTCTCACGATTGATAGCCCGTGTCTATGGAGAACAATCATTCAAAAGAAAGGAGGACGAGCAAGGAGCAATGAATAATATTGCGGAGGAATTAGGGGACATCTTATTTGTGATCACATGTCTCGCCAATCAGATGGATCTCGACCTCAGTGATATTATGGCCAAAAATTTAGATAAAAAAACCAAGCGAGATCACGATAGACATCGTGACAACTCAAAGTTGACCTAATACTTTTTTGAATATGGTCACACAATCTTGGTATAGTAATATAAGATCCAACAGGGTAGCATCCTTTACGATAATGCTGCTGGTGACGACTGCTCTCTTAGCTGTGTTGGCCTATGTTATTATCCCGGATAAAAGTAGAAACGCTAATCGCCAGATTGTACAGTTAGCGTTGAGTGCTCCTGGATCTACACATCAAGTCTGTTATCAAGATAAAATTTCACAAAAGAGCTTTTCTACCAGGATACTCAATATTGTATCAGGTCAGCAAGATCAAAACATTTATTACCCCTATGATTCACTCTCGTATGACGGAACTGCCACGACGATCAACTATCAGAACACAGTAATCACTCGAGCGGGACGCTATGATACTTCTTCTATCTACTACTTGCTCGGTAGTGACAAGTTTGGACGTGATGTGCTAAGCCGGATAATCTTAGGTCTGAGGGTGTCACTTACGATAGGGCTCTTAGCGGTGATCGTATCGTTGGTTATTGGAATTTTCATAGGAAGTATAGGCGCTTATTATGGAGGGCGGATTGACCAGATTGTTATGGTCATTATTAATACCAGTTGGTCGATCCCTACATTGCTATTGGCATTTGCGATAATTCTCTCATTAGGTAAGGGCTATATGGTCATCATCTTAGCAGTTGGTTTGACGATGTGGGTTGATGTGGCAAGGCTAGTGCGGGGACAGATCAAGGAAGAACGTGAGAAGCCTTATGTTGCCAGTGGGAAAGTACTGGGCTTGTCAGACCTAAGAATTGTGCTTAGACATATATTGCCAAATATCGCCGGACCAATACTTGTCATTGCGGCTGCTAATTTTGCGACAGCGATATTAGTTGAGGCGGGATTAAGTTATCTTGGCTTAGGTATACAACCACCAGCGCCTTCATTGGGCAATATGCTCAAAGAGAATTATGCGTATGCAACTGGAGGTTTTGTTTATTTGGCCTTGTGCCCAATTATTATGATCATGTTTTTGGTGCTCAATTTTAACCTCTTAGGTACAGCGCTACGTGATGTATTTGATTATAAGAGTAATACAAGATGAGTAGAGAGATTGCTGTATTAGAAAAATTAGAAAAGGAGCTCAGCCTCAAGGAGCTCCAGATTAAGAGTCTGTTGACCATCACTCAAGCCATCAATGACAATGTCTCAGCGGACGGCTTGTTTAATATGTATCGGTCGTTTTTGAGTTGGGAGATGGGGATCAGCAAGATGGGTCTATTCATCCCTTCAGATGATGATCGGACGACATGGAGTTGTGTGTCGCAGATCAATCTTGAAAATAAGAAGATCAATCATGAGAAGGTCGTCGACAACATCATGAAGTTCAGTAGGCTTCACACAATCAAGCCGGAAGATCACGAGTGTTTATGGGATTTTGACATTGTAATACCGGTATTCCATAAGGAAAAACCAATTGCCTACTCACTCATAGGAGGGATCAAGTCAAAGGATGACCTATATAATAAGATACAGTTTATCACGACCATCACCAACATCATCGCTGTTGCCATTGAGAATAAAAAACTGTTCAAGCAACAAATCGAACAGGAGAGATTACAAAAGGAGATCGAGTTAGCGCAAAATGTACAGCAAATGCTCATCCCTGATAATCTGCCTAAGAACGATAAATATGAGCTGTCCTCCATTTATCAGCCTCACTTCAATATCGGAGGAGACTATCTAGACTTTATTGACTTTAAGAATGGCCGCTTCATCTTCTGTATCGCCGACATCTCTGGTAAGGGGGTGGCCGCAGCATTATTGATGGCCAATTTTCAGGCCATGATACAGAGCTTGATATATCAATATCGCGATCTGGAGACATTCATATTTGCATTAAACCAGACGGTTCTACGGGTAACTAAGAGTGACAAGTTTATTACATTCTTTATAGGCGAGATAGACATCAACGCTAAGACGCTGAAGTATATCAATGCAGGTCACTATCCACCAGTGTTATATTCGAATGGACAAATTAAGAGACTTACGGAAGGGTGTACGGTGATCGGCATCTTCGATCACTTACCATCCATTGTAGAGGAGACTATAGAGTTGGATGGAGAGACTTTAATTATGTGTTTTACTGATGGATTGGCGGATCTCAAAAATGAGAAAAATGAATTTTTTGAAGACGAGGGAATCGAGAACTTTGTCCTCAAGAATGGTACACGAGATGCGGAGACGTTTAACGATGAACTTTTGATGACTATCGAAGATTACAAGGGTTCTGAAGATTTTCCAGATGACATCGCCGTATTAACCTGCAAAATCTTCTAGGATTTAGTACTTTGAATAGATACACGACCCAAAACGATGAAAAATAAGTTTGTTGCTGCAGTATTGGCTTTCTTTTTAGGCCTGTTTGGTGCGCATAAGTTTTATCTCCGTGACCCAGGAGCAGGAATCTTTTATATCATGCTAACTATGATGACGAGTGTCCTCAAGTTTCCGATCGGGGCTATCCTGGGCTTCATTGATGGCTTGAGATATCTGATGATGTCGCAAGCAGAATTTGACAAGAAGTTTAATTCTAAATACTTCAAATCACGTCAACGAAAATATCAACGTAAGAAAACACCAAAGCACGAATATTACGAGACGAAAAAACCCAAGAGTAGAGCCAAAAGATCGGTTCGTAATAACCCATTTAAGAAGAGCGGCATCAAGAAATATAAAGATTATGATATCCAAGAAGCAATCTTGGACTTTGAAAAAGGCATCAAGTTAGAGCCGCATGATATTTCGCTTCACTTCAATATGGCAAGCGCTTATTCACTATTAGAGAATAAGGAAGCAGCCTACAAGTACCTTGCAAGAGCGGTCGAGTTAGGGTTTGCCGACTTTAATAAGATTGATACACATGATGATCTTGCCTTTTTGAGGATTCAAGAGGATTTTGAAGCGTTCAAAAACTCTGGGTTTAAAAATGCGAATGCTACCCAGAGGAATCAAGCAACGCAGAGTCGCACAACCACCTCGGCTAAGGAGCCGATGGATGACGTGCTACTATCTCAGCTCAATCGTCTTATGGAACTCCGAAAGAAAGGAGTGTTGACAGAAAATGAGTACCTCGTTGAACGCAAAAAAATATTAGTCCAGCAATAGCTTTTCTTATGATAAAGGGTTCAATAAATAGGGCATTAAAAGATCTTAGATCGCTGCTGTTTATGGATCTGTGCATCGGCTGTTATAATAGGGAGCCCGTATCGGGAAAACTCTTTTGTCTGAGCTGTCTTGTAGATATTCCATATATCAAAACTCAAGAGAGCATACCCTCTCTATTAATAGGCAAAGCCGACCTGCCAACTGAGATTGATACATTTTATAGCTTACTGACTTATGGCAAGTCAGGTCTTATTAAAACAGTCATTGATAGTCTTAAATATAGAAGTCGGCCAGATATCGGGGTCAAGCTCGGAGGACAACTAGCTGAAACTATGCGTCCTCACCTTCCACCAGACCCGATCCTAATTCCGGTTCCGCTCCACCCTAAGAGACAACATGAACGAGGATATAACCAAGCACATAAGATAGCGGAAGGTATCTCAACTCTGTTAGATATCTCAATCAACGATACCATATTGAAACGAATACAGTACAATGAGTCCCAAACGAAAAAGAGTGCTCAGGAGCGAAAGGGGGTCAAGGACCAAAAGTTCTCACTCCAAAAAAACATCAATGTCAACACGAGCCATCACGCAATAATTGTTGATGACATCATCACTACGGGATCTACTATAAGCGCTTGTTATCATCTCCTCAAAGAAGTTGGTTTTAAAAATATATCTGTAGCCACATTAGCAATAACTATATAATCAGCATGGTTGACATTATAAGAGAACAGTTCAAAATACGCATATACGAAGAAGGGATCGTAAGAATTAATAAGGTCCTCGATATGCTAACCGAAGAACAGGTTTGGTATAGTCCGAATGATAATATCAATAGTATTGGCAATCTGGTCCTTCACTTGAATGGCAATGTCACTCAATGGATCGGCACTGGGATAGCACAGCATAAGGACAAGAGGCTGAGAGATTTCGAGTTTTCGTCACATCAGACTCATGCTAAATCAGATCTTAAACAACTACTTGTAGAACTACAAGAGTACACTACGCCTATTATAGATCAACTTGATTCAGACATCTTAGGTGAAAAAAGAACTGTCCAGGGATTTGATGAGACGGTGTTGTCTATTGTTATACACGTGATTGAGCATTTCTCATATCACGTAGGACAGATCGCATACCTCGGAAAATTAATAACCGATCA
Organism: uncultured Saprospiraceae bacterium; assembly: GCA_964548935.1. Classification (GTDB taxonomy): domain Bacteria; phylum Bacteroidota; class Bacteroidia; order Chitinophagales; family Saprospiraceae; genus GYS-P2D. The sequence continues at coordinate 3,347 of CAZJTO010000062.1, read as the reverse complement.
GGATTTAGGATTTTACGAGGGAATGGACCTCACAGTACTCGACTAGCTGTTGCTGACTAGTGTTCCAATAGACTCACCTAGAACTACTTTGATCAAGTTGCCAGGCTTCGTAATGTCAAATACGATTATCGGCATATCGTTTTCTTTGCACATAGTGAATGCCGTCATATCCATGACTCGGAGATCTTTACCAATGACATTGGTGAAAGACAACTCCTTATACTTCGTAGCCGTGGCGTCTTTTTCGGGGTCTGCCGTGTAGATACCGTCAACTCGAGTACCCTTGAGTATGGCATCGACATTCATCTCATTAGCTCGGAGAGCTGCAGCGGAGTCAGTAGTAAAATATGGACTTCCGGTCCCAGCACTAAATATTACGATACGGCCTTTTTCGAGATGTCGCCGTGCACGACGCCGGATATAAGGTTCGGCGATTTCTTTCATCTCGATGGCACTAACGAGACGAGTATATAGGCCATGTTTTTCGAGCATGCTTTGTAGCGCTAATCCATTAATACAGGTTGCCAACATACCCATATAGTCACCCTGGGCACGATCGACACCCGTAAGGTGCGCGTCCATACCTCTGAATATATTGCCACCTCCGATTACGATAGCGATCTCAATACCTAGCTCGGCGACACTCTTGATTTCATTAGCATAATGCTCTAGCATCTCCGCAGAAATCCCGAATGACTGATCACCTAACAATGATTCACCACTGAGCTTTAGGAGAACACGCTTATATTTTAATGACATGGGATAAAAGTAAATGTAACGGCTGAATGGACATAAAAAAAGCGACTCAAATGAGTCGCTCTTACTGTCATGCTTTTTTTATGCTAACGAGATATGCTTAAATTCTGTCACCGTTAATTCTGGGTGCTTAGACTTTAAGTATGATCCTATCGTCTCTTTAGAGTTTTTCACAAACACCTGATTTAATAAGGTGGTCTCTTTGAAGAACTTGTTTAATCTACCAGTGGCGATTTTCTCAAGCATTGCTTCGGGCTTGCCCTCGTTGCGAGCGAGTTCTTTACCGATTTCTATTTCCTTGTCGATGACCTCCTGAGGTACAGCGTCCTTGTCAACAGCGACAGGCTTCATAGCTGCTACTTGCATAGCAACGTCTTTACCATAATCAACTAGGTCTGGTCCTTCTTGATTCAGTGCTACGATAACTCCTGCTCTATATCCCATGTGGATATAAGGAATTACCTGGCCTGCACCAGCGGCAGTCTCAATCTTGTCATAACCTTTAACCTCTACTTTTTCACCGATCACACCGATTTGCTCAGTGATCTTATCTTGGATACTCAGACCATCACTATAATCAAGGGCTATTAGCTCATCAAGAGAGTTAGGAAGTTTTTTCAAGGCGATCTCTGCAATCGACTTAGCGAAATCAATAAAGCTTTCTCCCTTCGCTACGAAGTCTGTCTCACAACTAAGGCGTAGAACAACTCCATTATTTCTATTGCTTGAAGTAAGAGCGATTACGACTCCCTCATTAGCTTCACGCTCTGCTCTCTTAGCAGATAACTTTTGACCCTTTTTTCTTAGTAATTCGATAGCACCTTCAATATCACCGTTAGCTTCGGTAAGTGCTTTTTTACAATCCATCATGCCTGCGCCGGTCATGTCACGCAGCTGTTTAACATCTTTAGCAGATATACTCATTATCTATTAAAATTGATATTTGTCTGAAATATTATTCTATGTTGTTTCCATTGCAGCCTTAGCCTGCTGACGCTCTTCTAATCCCGTCTTGATGGCACCGACGACATAGTCTGTAATGATCTTGATAGACTTAGACGCATCGTCATTAGCTGGAATAGGGAAATCCACAAGGTTGGGATTACTATTCGTATCCACCATGGCGAATGTTCTGATTCCAAGCTTCTGTGCTTCTGTGATTGCCAAGTGTTCGTTAGTGATATCCACCACGAACATGGCAGAAGGAAGGCGATTCAGCTTAGCAACACCGCCAAGTACTTTCTCTAGTTTGTTACGCTCTCTTGTGAGGGTAAGCTTTTCTTTCTTAGTTATAGAAGTTAAGCTGCCATCAGCGAGTAGGCGATCGATATTCTCCATTTTCTTAACAGATCGTCTGATCGTAGAAAAGTTAGTCATCATACCTCCTAACCATCTGTCAGTGACATAAGGCATGTTAACGCTTTGAGCAGCTTCAGTAACAATGTCTCTTGCTTGCTTCTTAGTCGCAACAAATAAGATCTTACGACCTGACTTGGCTATAGATTGCATTGCACGAGCAGCTGTATCGAGACAGTCTATTGTTCTATTGAGATCTATGAGGTGTACCCCTTTGCGCTCAGTGAATATATACTGACGCATCTTAGGATTCCACTTCTTACGCATGTGACCGAAGTGAACACCTGCACTGAGTAAGTCTTTATATTCGATTTTATCCATCTTCTTCGATTTTAACGTTTAGAGAACTGGAAGCTCTTACGAGCCTTCGGCTTACCATATTTCTTTCTTTCCACAACTCTTGCATCTCTCATCAGATACTTGTGCTCTTTGAGGGATGTTCTGATATCCTCATTAAATTCTACAAGTGCTCTTGATATGGCAAGTCTGATGGCCTCAGCTTGACCTTTGAAGCCACCACCTTTGACATTAACTTTAATATCGTAAGTCGTTGTTGCTCCGGCGATCTTAAGTGGGTTCTCAATGTTATACTGCATGTATGGCATCGGGAAGTACTCCTTATAGTCCTTACCGTTAACAGTGATTTTACCACTGCCGGCAGAAAAGTAGGCTCTGGCAACAGATGCCTTTCTCCTTCCTATTTTATTTATAGTCTCCATATGATTTAAATGCTTAATGATTTAGGTTGCTGAGCGCTATGTGGGTGCTCTGCTCCAGCATACACAAATAGTTTTCTGAATACAGCTCTGCCCAATCTGTTTTTCGGCAACATACCCTTTACGGCCTTCTCGACGATGGCCTCAGGTTTCTTCGCCAACATCTCTTCGGCAGTACGTCTCTTCAGACCTCCTGGATAACCAGAATATCTCAAGTATTCTTTCGCTCTCCACTTGTTACCGCTGAACTTAACTTTGTCTGCGTTAACCACGATGACATAGTCTCCACCATCGATATGTGGTGTATAGTTGGTCTTGTGCTTACCTCTCAATACAGTAGCGATCTTAGTACATAGACGGCCAACAGTCTGACCCTCTGCATCAACGATGTGCCAGTCTCTCTGGACATCCTCGTTTCGGAGGGATTGCGTTTTGTAACCTTGTATCTTACTCACAATATGTAATTATGTGTTTCTTAAAGAGCCGCAAAAGTACAGCCTCATGATAGATATAACAAGG
>CAZJTO010000061.1:6115-11489 GCA_964548935.1 uncultured Saprospiraceae bacterium | reverse complement strand
AGTAACCATACTGGTAAAATCGTTTTCATCGGAATAGCCTTATAAAGTCATCTAATCAGGTGCTATAAGCACCTATACTTTACTGCTATTTTTGGGAAGTCTGTGCGACACAAGCACAAATATAATAATAAATTGTAATATGTTAACTATGGTTCCGAGTGATAATGACGTTGCTCGCCCAATCAAGCGGTTGAATGAGAATGAAAAGTCTGATAATGAATATCAAATCACTCTATTGGAAGGAATAATGTGACAATAATCACATTATATGAACGTAAATTGTGATTTTAATCACACAAATGGAACGAATATTGATATTCTTGCCTTTAAGAAAGAGTGAATTTTTATAGAAACATATACGCAGATTTAAAATTATGGCAATCAAGACGTAATAAGAAACCCTTATTACTGATGGGTGCTCGACAGATTGGAAAGACAACTGTTTTAAAATCTTTTGGTCAAAATGAGTATGATGACTTCGTATATCTCAATCTTGAGCGGCGGCAAGATGTCCATTCATTCTTTAAGGGGAATAGAGACCCTGAGCGCATATTAGAAAACATAAGTCTGTTGCATGGCAGAGAAATTAAAGAACAAGAAACTTTAATTGTTCTTGATGAAATACAAGAATGTAAAGATGCTTTAATTGCGCTCAAGTATTTTTTTGAAGAAAAGCCTGGAATACACATTGTCGGAGCAGGTTCCTTGTTGGGCTTGAGCATCGGCAATGATAGGTCGTTTCCGGTAGGTAAGGTTGAGTTTTTGAACATGTACCCGTTATCATTTGACGAGTATCTAAGGGCAGCCGACGATAAGTTATATAAGGTCTATTTGCATTATTTAGATTATGGTGATATCCAACCCCTGCAACAAGCATTTTTAGGGTCGCTTGGAGAGCTACATAAAGAGTATATCCTTTTTGGAGGAATGCCTGAAGTAGCAGCTACATACTTGGAGAGCCGAAACGTCAGAACGGCGCAAGACAAACAAGATCAAATATTGCGAGCATATCGTCTTGATTTTGTTAAGCATGCCGTATCAACAACATCGACTAAGATTCAACAAGTTTGGGATTCGATTCCGTCACAGTTGGCAAGAGAGCATAAAAAATTCATCTACAAACTAATCAAGACGGGTGCACGGGCGAGAGAGTATGAAGAAGCCATTCAATGGTTGATTCAAGCGGGATTATTATATAAAACTACCAGGATTAGTGCGCCATCGGTACCACTGAAAGCTTATGAAGATATTACAGCATATAAGCTTTATCTATTTGAGACAGGACTATTGATCAGATTGGCTGAATTAGATCCTAAAATCTTTATCAATGGAGATAAATTATTCAAGGAATTCAAAGGAGCACTTGCGGAGAACTATGTAGCGCAATGTTTACAGTCAAGGAGGGATAATAGTGCTCTCTATTATTGGACTTCTGATGGGAAAGCAGAGCTGGACTATGTGATCCAACACGGGAATAAGATTATACCTATCGAAGTAAAATCAGGCGACAGAACTAAGGCTAAGAGCCTAACCATATTTAAACAAAAATATAAACCTCAACTGAGGGTACGAGTCTCTAATCTAAATCTTGATATTTCGGACGACCTATTGAATATCCCATTGTTCTATGCAGACAGAATAGATCAATTGATAAATAAGGTGGTTTAGCATTTAGCTCACCAAGTCAACGCTCTACTTCCCTGGACTACGATGTAAGAACTCATTATACAGCAAGGTATGTCTACTCTCTATAGGTATATTCCAACCGTTAATGAACAGGTGAGTGATGTCTGACTTCATCTCAAATGGATCGCCAGTACTGACGAATAGATTAGCCACCTTGCCTTCTGTGATACTGCCATACTGATCCTCCAGGCCGAAGATCTTGGCTGGATTGATCGTGATCGACTTGAGGGCTTCCTCAACACCCATACCATATGCGGCTGCGAAGCCAGCATTGAAGGGTAAATTTCGAGCGTTCTCGGCATCGTCAGTTCTAAGAGCTACAGTGACACCGGCTTGTTGCATGATGCCAGCATTGCGATAGTTAGAGTCATATCTGACGTAGCTCCGACCTGGTATGCTCAAGACCGGACCCGTGATCACAGGTATGCCCGACGCAGCCAGTTCTTCAGCCACTCTCCAGCCTTCGGTTACACCTGTAAAGATCACCTTGAGGTTTTTGTCGCTGATCCACTCAATAGCGTTTTTGATGTCTTCATCTTTGTTGACTTCTATCATTAAGGCTGTCTTGCCTCGATATACATCAATGAGTGCATCATACTCGGGCTGATAAGTTTTAGGAGTTCTCGTGTTTTGCGCCCCTTTAGCGGAATCTATCTTAGCATATGTACTCAGGTTAGCCCAGATATCATTGAGACTCTTCATGGCTTTCTCCTGCGCCTTTTTGATGTCTTCATCTGATCTTCGATCTCTACGACCACGCCTACCGGATGCTGGGAAGTTCATCGCCACACCTTTGAATCCGGCATACATATCATTAGGGGTATAACCGTGCAGATTGATGAGCGCTGCGGTTCCTGGAAAGAGGCCACCTCGTGGAGCAGCAATAACAGATGTCACACCATTCACTCTTGTGACTGGGATGGCAACGGCATTTGGGTTGACTGCGGTAAGAGCCTTCATATGAGGAATAAAGTCGCCGATCTCATTGAAATCATTAGTTAATGATACCGCTCCTACCTCTGACATCCCCAACTGCGTACCACTATTTACAAAGCCTGGATACACATGGTGATCACTACAATCTATGACTTTAGCATCTGTGGCGTTGATATTAGCGCCAACTTCGATGATCTTGCCGTCGTCGATTAGAACGTCAGTATTCTGCTTAATGCCCTCGGTGATCGTATGGACGGTAGCATTTTTTAATAGGGTCTTACTGTAGGTTGACTTGGCGATCTGTTGACCAAATGCCAGTTGGTAACTGAGAATGACGGCTATAGCAATTATAAATCGTTTCATAGTTATTAGATCTTAATGGTTGCTGAAAAATTCTAAGACATCTTGCATACATCTATCATCCTCGTGATGTCCAGTGCCATAGTTCGTAAATGTTGATATGTTTTCCTCGGGATCTATATCTATCCTCATATCATCTGGATCATTTATGTCAAATCTGACGATCCCGTCCACGATAGTCTGTTGAGGTATCGCATAGATAGATAGGGGATGGTTATCAAAGATGGTAATATCTCCATCCTTGCCGACCTCTATGCTGCCTACTCGATCATCAATACCCAATTGTATTGCAGGGTTGAGTGTGATCAACTTAAGCGCGTCATTATCTGAGAGTCCTCCGTATCGCTGAGTCTTGGCTGCCTCGTGGTATAGGTGGCGGATCAGCTCACCCGAATCAGAGTTGATTGATGTCACTACTCCATTTTCGGTTAGGATAGCTGCATTATAAGCAGTGCTATAATACACCTCAAACTTATAGGCCCACCAATCGGCAAACACTGAAGCCATAGCGCCATATTCGGCTAATTCTGGAGCAACCTTAAATCCTTCATTGACGTGCTGAAAACAGATCTTATCGACGCCATAATCTCTAAGGACATCGACGAGCATCAGAATTTCATCAGCACGGTAGGAGTGACAGTGCACGATGATCTCTCCTCTTAAGATATCAGCCATAGTCTCCATCTTAAGATCATATGATGGAGGGGCTGCAGCAGCGTTGGGATTCTTATTATAGTTATCCCAAGCTTCCATGTATACTTGTGCTTTACCAAATGATTCTCTAAATATTTGTTCTACGCCCATACGAGTGCGGGGTACGATCTCACTTCGCTCTCCATGGACACGCATTGGGTTTTCGCCAAGGGCAAACTTGATTGTGCGTGGGGCATTGATCATTTTCATGGCTTCGGGGTTGTACGTCCCCCATCGATGCTTGATGGTCTCGCACTGACCGCCGACAGCATTGGCTGAGCCATGCATCGCATGCGAAATTGTTACACCACCTGCTAAGGCGCGATAGATGCCTATGTCGTAAGGATTGATGACATCACCCACGTCTACATTAGCAGTATTGGGGTCAGTTGCTTCATTGACCACGTCCAGAGCGATATGACTATGCGCATCAATGATGCCCGGCATCACATATTTGCCCGAGGCATCTATAGTCTTGATATCACCAGAGGCGGATAATCCTTCGCCAATCTGATTGATTTTTCCATTGCGGATGAGTACATCAGTATCTTCCAGGATGTCACCAGTGATAGTGATTACTGTTCCACCCGTGATAAGGATGTCGCCATGCTCCTGAGCACATAGAGTTATGCCAAAGGCCAGAGTTAATATTGTCGCTATTAATTTATTCATGATAGGATTATTCAGGTGAGTCAAGTTTTTCGCCAGTCAGCTCAAAGCTGCCGAAGTCAGGAATACTTACAGTTCCCTCGAGGGAATCGTCTTCTAGGGTGATATCGTTAGATACGGCAATGGTAAATCCTCCATTGTCTATGGTAAAGTCAAAGGTGACATTGTTGCCATCTACTTCTACATCTGATGCTTCGAATGACTCTCCAGGAGCTTGGTTGCTGGTAATGCTCACTTCGTATGTGTCACCACTTTTGACGAAGGTCATCTTGCCTTCAGGGCTCATCCCAGGTATGTCGATGCTATAAGAATATGACCCTGAGAAGTCAACTTCTTCGCCACTGTTGGCAGATTTTTTCTTCTCTTTTACTTTTTGTTCAAACAGCTCTCCATCTATAAATACTTTAGAAATCTGCGTCTTTTCTTTGAAAAGAGTATCTGTGGTAACAATGAGGTTAGCAGCCTTTCCATTAGTAATAGTACCAGCGATCTTATCAATATTGAGTGCACGTGCTGCATCGATCGTCAATGCACTAAGCGCATCGTCAAAACTCAAGCCGTGATCTATCAATCTTTTCACTTGACTGTGGATGTCCTTTGTCTTGACATCAACATATGAGAATGCGAACGGCTGGTTGGACTCTGCGAACTGGGCAGCTTGTGAACAAGCTGCTTTTATACTTTCCTTTTTCTTGTTGAGCAGCGCTTTTTGCTCATCTGTCATCTCTTCATCTTCTGAGTCGTCTTCATCTGGTAGATCGAGAGAAAACAACACAGGCTGAGGGTTAGTCTTGAGGATAGACTGAACTTGTGGAGCGGACTTCACCTCGCTCAAGCATATATTGAAACCTAGTTCCTTTTGTAAGGTTAGGGCCCGACTTACGTCCAATGTTGATTCGGTCTGAAAGTAGATTGACATAGAACCATCTGTAGTGCCATAGAGTGCCTTGGTTGCAGCATCTTGACCTCCTCTCTTTTTATTGAGCGGGTTTTGAGCATAACTTTTTTGATACTTAGCGCCGATTTCGGC
>CAZJTO010000061.1:0-6015 GCA_964548935.1 uncultured Saprospiraceae bacterium | reverse complement strand
GTTGCTATAAATGCAGGATACACATGTGCTGAATCAACATCAATGACTTGAGCACTAAACGGTATGTTCACAGATGGGCCAACCGATGTGATAATGCCATCTGTCATAACTATGGTCCCATAATAGGATGTAGTACCAGCAGAAGGCGTGATAAAAGCGTTAGTTATTGCGTAAGTGTCGCTTACTTGAGGCAGTTCAGATTGTGCCATTAAGCCAACGCACCATGAGCAACTCAGATAGAATAGGAAGAGTTTCTTCATATAATAAATAAGATTGAATGAGTGTTCAGAATTTTCCAAGGTACTATGTTATCATAAAATAGACGCTCTTATGAGAGAAATATTAGATTTTCAAAACAACATATTAAAATAAAACGTAATTTGTATTTTGCTACTAATTATTCAAAAATCCAAGAAGTAAACAGCGATGAAACAGATAGTCTTATTACTTAGCTTGATGATGCTTGCCCTCATATCAGATGCGCAGGATGATGGCTTAGTTAAAGATTGGACTCAAGAAGTCATGTCACAAATGACTATAGAGGAGAAAGTAGGGCAGCTGTTTATGATCAGAGCCTTTTCCAAGGATGATCCTGAACATATAGCCTTTGTCAAGTCCCAGATAAAGAACTATCATGTAGGAGGGATTTGTTTTTTTCAAGGAGACCCACTGAGACAAACCAAGCTCGTCACGGAATATCAAAAACTATCCGACCGTCCTTTGCTGATTGCGATTGATGGAGAGTGGGGATTGGGCATGAGATTTCCGGATCAGGCCATTAGCTTTCCAAGACAGATAACCATAGGTGCCATTCGGGACAATCAACTGGTGTATAGGATGGGTCGAGAAATAGGCCGTCAGTGCAAACTGTTAGGGATTAATGTAAACTTCGCCCCTGATGTAGATATCAACAACAATCCTAATAATCCTGTGATCAACATGAGATCATTTGGCGAGGATCGTGATAACGTTACCGCCAAGGCGTACTCATATATGAGGGGCATGCAAGATGTAGATGTGATGTCTTGTCTAAAGCATTTTCCTGGTCATGGTGATACTGATGTAGATTCACATAAGGATTTGCCAATCATACCGCACAATAGAGCGCGTCTCGACAGCATAGAGTTATACCCTTTTCAACAGTTGGTTAAGCAAGGAGCAACATCTGTGATGGTTGCTCATCTCAATGTGCCCGCTCTGGATGATCGAGAGAATAGACCGACGACTTTATCTGGTCCGACTATAGTTGATGTCTTGCGCAAGGAGTTGGGATTTGACGGTATAGTATACACCGATGCTATGGAGATGAAGGGGGTTACAAAACATTTTGATCCAGGTGTAGCTGACTTAGAAGCGTTTCTCGCAGGCAACGATGTCATACTCTTACCCGAGGACATTGCTCAAGGATATAAGCAGGTATTGGATGCCGTTAATAATGGTACGATCTCTATGGAGCGCCTTGATCAGAGCGTATCCCGAATACTAAGAACCAAAGAAATACTGGATCTGCCAGGTAAGAGCTCTTGGACGAATGGTACTAATATCTATGAAGAGATCAATAGTGATGAGGCTGTACATATTAAAACAGAAATTTATGAGCAAGCCTTGACCCTTGCTAATAACGATAAGGACGTCCTACCGATCCGAGACCTAAAGAAACACGGTTTTGCCAGCATTGCATTAGGTGCTAAGGAGTTAAATGCTTTTCAGAAGAGGTTGGAGTCATATGTAGATATAGATCATTATAACATTGCCAAGGATGCTTTATCCTCTGAATATCAGAATGCATTAGAAAAGCTATCAGGCTATGATCGGGTTGTCATCAGTAGTCATGATATGAGTTGGTATGCACGCAATAACTATGGATTCACTGAAGCCGAGATCACTTTCATTAATGATCTATCTAAGCGAACTGAAGTGATATATGTACTTTTCGGGACACCATATGCGCTAAAATGGTTTGAAGATGTCCCAACGGTATTGGTGGCATATGAAGATAATGATCTGACGCATGAAGTAGCGGCTCAAGGACTTTTTGGAGTAACTACCATCAGTGGTCAACTTCCTGTGACCGCCTCTGAAAAGTATTCAGTTGGGATAGGACAGAACGTTCCTTCGCTAAAACGAATAGGTTACAGCACACCAGAGCGAGTAGGTATGGACTCAGATACCTTAAGCCAGATAGCCGCTCTGGTAGATGAGATGATTAAAGAGAAAGCCGCTCCAGGCTGTCAAGTGCTTGTGGCTAAGGATAATCGAATTGTATATCAAAAGTCCTTTGGGTATCATACCTATAGTAAACAACGACCTGTCAAAAACACCGATGTGTATGACCTTGCGTCTGTGACTAAGGTTATGGCTACAACCTTGTCTCTGATGCACCTAGATGATAAAAATCTATTTGATGTAGATGATCCTATAAAAAAACACATCCCCGAAGAACAAGAAAGTAATAAAGCGGATATCAAATACGCTGATATTTTGGCCCATAGGGGAAGGCTTATTAGTTGGATTCCATTTTATAAGAACACCCTTACAGAAGTTGGCGCAAAGAGGCCATCTCAAGATTATTACGGTAAAGAACAGACCGAATCATTTCCGCATTTTGTAACGCCAGGTCTATATCTAAGAGCGGACTACCAGGATAGTATATACCATCAGATATTTCAATCTGACCTCCGAGAAAGCAGTGACTATAGATACAGCGATCTGGCATTTTATATCAGTAATCGAACGGTCGAAAACCTGACGAGTCACCAAGTAGATACATATGCGCAGAAAAATTTCTATGATCGCCTAGGATTACGCACAACAACCTTTAACCCGTTAGAAAAATTTGATAAGAAAAGAATTCCGCCAACAGAGCAGGACAACTACTTCAGGATGACTAAAATCCATGGTACCGTGCATGACATGGGTGCAGCTATGCTCAATGGGGTCAGTGGTCATGCGGGCTTATTTTCCAACTCTCAGGATCTCGCCATCTTGATGCAAATGCTCTTAAATAAGGGATATTATGGAGGATACAATTACCTAAAGCCAGCCACTGTAGAGCGATATACTCGCCGTCATTGGGCGAGCTCAAGGCGTGGACTAGGCTTCGATCTAAAAGAACTTAATCCAGATAAGACTGAAAATATGTCAGAGTATGCCAGTCGCAACAGTTTTGGGCATCTGGGATTTACGGGCACAGCAGCTTTTGCGGATCCTGACAATGATATCATATATATATTCCTATCCAATAGGACATATCCTACAATGAAAAATAACAAGTTGGGTAAGAATAACTACAGGCCCAAAATTCAATCCATCATTTATAAAGCGCTTATTCCAGAAGAGAATCGAGACTTAGGACTTTCATCTCTTTAAAGATGTGATAACTTGGAGGCTTAATCTTTATATGCCTTTATCGCTCAGCATAGCCTATAGATATCTGTTTGGCAAGAAATCCACTAATGCCATTAACATAATTACGGGTATTTCTGTCTTAGGTATAGCCATCGGTACGGCGGCACTCATCATTATTATGTCTGTGCTCAATGGTTTTGAACAAGTCACTAAGAGCTATCTGGATACGTTCAATCCTGATATAAAAATTATTTCAGCTAAGGGTAAGTTCTTTTACAACGATGAAGATTGGATCTCTAAACTCTCAGAAATTGAAGGAGTGGGAGTTTTTACGCAGACGCTAGAGGAGGTTGTCCTGCTAGAGTATGGAGACAAGCAACATGTAGGCATCATCAAGGGCGTCGACGAGTATCACAATGATGTGATTGGCTTGCAAGCATCGATGGTTGGCGGCGAGTTAGACTTTAGCACATCAAAATATGGTAGCCATGCTGTATTAGGCCAGGGAGTCAGCAATAAGCTTAATGTATCTCTTGATAATCCGTTCACTCCAATCATGGCACATGTGCCCAAGCGCAACAAGAAAATTTTTGATAAGGATTTTAAATCTCGACCCTTACTGGGTCGTGGGGTCTTTTCCATTAAGAATGATCGAGACAATCAGTACGTCATCACATCCTATGAAGTGGTAAGCGCCTTGCTGGATCTGTATGACCAACTATCTGCGATCGAAATAAAAATGACTGCTGGAGCCAATGAGTCTGCAGTCGTTAAGGTGATCCGTAAGCTTGTAGGAGAGGACTTCGAAGTGCTTAATCGCTATGATCAAGATAAATCTAATCTTAGGATTATGAGGGTGGAGAAATGGACCTCTTATCTGATCTTAGGATTCGTGTTGATATTGATCACCTTCAATGTAATCGGATGCCTATGGATGATCGTGTTAGAAAAGAAGAAGGACATTAGTGTCTTGCAATCTTTTGGAAGTCAGAAGTCATTTGTGAGGCGTATATTTTATTTCGAAGGGTTATTGATTAGTGTTTTTGGATTTTTGATTGGGTTCTTTGGTGCGGCACTCTTTTATGTTTTGCAGAAGCAGTTTGATTTAATAGGTGTGCCAGAAGGATTTGCAATTGCCAGTTATCCAATTGAGATGAGATTTTTTGACGTGGTGGTAGTTTTGTTGACTGTATTAGTCCTTGGATATTTAGCGTCGATTCCTGCTGCTGCTCGAGCAAGCCGTGTGAGTGCTCAGGTTAGATATGAATAATCAATCGATTATATTTGTAGTCTTGTTATGGAGGAATGGAAACTAGACTTTGAGTGGCTTAAGATCAGACACTTTATCAAAGACAGATTTGATCGAAGTGAGTTGCCTGACCTCAACTCCGTGTTGTATTTGATCGGCATTCAGGAGGTTAATCTTCTGAAGAAAAATCTTACAAAGGAGGAAAAACAAGACTTGATGCATGTAGCGACATGTCATCTGCTGAGTTTAGATGGCTATTTTGATTTTGTCGGTCAAGATGAAGATGGTTGGCCGCATTATAAGCAGGTACGAGTCCTGCCTGTTGAAGGAGTCAATGCTCAGGAAAACTTTTTAAAAAATTTAGTGATACAATATTTCAAGTCTTACGTCGAAAACTAAACATTATGAAAGGAGTACTAAAATATGGATTGCTCTCGCTGCTGGTAATGATGCTTATGGGCTGTGGTGGGGATTCAGTGAAAAAGGCAGTTATTAAGACAGAGTTTGGCAACATGACCGTTGAACTGTACAATAGCACACCTATACATAAAGCCAACTTTATAAAACATGTTAAGGCTGGTTATTATGATGATTTATTGTTCCATAGAGTCATACCTACCTTTATGATTCAGGGTGGTGATCCTAATAGTAAGAATGCTGCACCTGGACAGCGCTTAGGAACTGGTGGACCAGGATATACTATAGACGCCGAGATAGGTGCACCTCACTTTAGAGGAACCCTTGCTGCAGCACGTACGGGTGGAGCTTCTAATCCTGAAAAAAGATCAAGTGGGTCTCAGTTTTACATTATTCAAGGACAGCAGCAGACTGAGCAATTACTCGATCAATGGGCTCAGCGAAAGGGCATAGAATATAATGAGGATCAGATCGAAAAATATAAAAGTGTAGGAGGGCGCCCAGATCTCGATGCGGAGTACACGGTTTTTGGTCAGGTGGTCGATGGTTTTGAAGTAATTGATAAGATAGCCCAGGTGCAAAGAGATGGTGCAGATAGACCGGTGTCTGATGTGAAGATGACGATTAAAATGTTGAATTAATGATAGAGATGAGAAAAGTAATTGTAGCATGTATTGCAGTGGTATTAATGAGCGCATGCTCCAAGAAAACCTTGGATTTTGCAATTCAAGCACCAGAAGATAATGCTGCCCCGACAAGCTATACGTTCATAAATAAATCGGAAGGATTTGATACGTATTGGTGGGATTTTGGTGACGAGGAGTTGGTATCTGATAGCATAGCAAGTCATAACTACCTCTTGTCTGGGAGCTATGATGTCACCCTCAAAGGGCTGAAAGGGACTAAGGTCAAAGAACTCAAGAAAAGAGTGGAGGTAAGAGCACCTGAGAAGTGCTTAGTGCTCATTGAGACAGAGTTTGGCAACATGATGGTTCACCTGT
>CAZJTO010000060.1:0-11871 GCA_964548935.1 uncultured Saprospiraceae bacterium | reverse complement strand
CATTGCCGGATCTCATTATATAAGGTATTCATATTTGAGTGCATGGTGTGGATCTGATCTATTGACTATTTGGGCTCTATTTTGTTACCCCAGTTCAATTTGTTCACATGGTTTATAAAATTCTGGATATTGCCTTTTCCCCATTGAGTACAAGTTGAAATGATAGTATCAGAAACCTTGATCAATTCCTCCGACTTTATGTAATACCTTTTGTGCCCCGTTCTGTCGAAAATTTCTTGTGCTGATTCACTCGTAGTAAAAACGCCCATACTTCCTTGGAGATGTTGGGGGAAGATGTTTTCTAATTCTGCATATCCAATATTTGGATTGTCTCCGACATATGATCTCAAGACTTTATTAATTAGTCTCGACTTATTAAGTATTTCTCCCTTGAACTCAAATTTTGAAAAATCTCTACTTGTATAATTAAACTTGAAAAAAGTATCTGTAGTTACGAAGATTTCGTCCTTGTTACTTCTAAACCTTCTTATGACCATTCCCGCAATCGGAATTCCATCAATCGTTTGATAACCATCTTGTAATTTACGCTGTAGCTCCGGTGAAATTGACGTTCCAATTAGAACGCCAACCCAATTAGGCTCAATTTCGGAATCTTCCCAAAACTCGGGGTGTTTGCGTATGATTTGCTCTTTTTCTGATAAATAGTCCTCAAGCTGAAGTAGCGTTTGTTCGTTTATTTCTTTGATTTTAAGCTCTACTATTGACAAGTAGTCGAGTCCATATTGTGCTAGAATATCTATTCTTCCGTCTCTATTAGAAGTTTTACGACCTGCTTTTAAAGCGATCTCGGCATCCAAGATCGTAACATCGGCAAAATTTTGTGCGTCGAGTTTCAGAATATCTCCATTCTCCATTAGATAGGCCTCCATTGCCAATTCCTTTAAAAAGGGATATTCCTTTAATTCAATATTGTTAGCTGTTATCTGCCTGAATATTTCCATTTATTCTGTGTTTTAATGTGCCCTGCTTTGCAACCCCTTGCGCCGTCCCATCTTTGGTAAATATCGAGTTACTCATGTTTTTTGATTATCGAATCATCATTTATTATCACCAGAGACAATTCTGTATGTAGTCGTTCTATTGTCACCTACTTTATTCCAGAATTTCAATTCAATACCTTTTTTCATATCCCTTGTGGCTGTAGCAATGGATATTTCTCTAAATACTTCGAGATAATCTTTTCTTGCAAATTCAACACCCTTAAAGTTTGAACAGAAGTACGTAATCCTTTCAGTATCAGTTAAGTTAGTTCTTTGACCCGTGATTAACTGCTGTAAGCTTGTTTTAATTTTTTCAAGCATGAACTCGACAAATACAGTGCAGACACCTTCTTTGTCTGATTTAGATAGCGCATTGTAATAGTGTTGCTGTTGGATTTTGATTTCATGTTCAATTGGTAAGAACTCAAATACTGGGTTTCCCTTCATTAGGATTACGGTTTGCCATAACCTTCCCATACGACCATTGCCATCCATGAAGGGATGGATGAATTCCATCTCATAGTGAAAAACACAACTCTTAATAATCAGATTGTCTTCACTCTGCCGGAGATATGTGAAAAGCTCACGCATCAGATTTTTGACATTCCATGCTGGTGGGGCAACATGTGCCACTTGTTCTCCTTTGAATACACCAACGCCTTTGGTTCTGAATTTGCCAGGATCATCAACCAATCCGCTCATTAAAAGCTTATGAGCCTGTAAGTATGATGTTACATCGTCAAATGTAAATTCACGCAAACGATCATATACCAAGACTGCATTTTTTACTTCACGAATTTCTTTGGTTGATCCTATGACTCGTTTATTGTCGATGATATCTGATACTTGTATTTCGCTCAGTGAATTGCCCTCTATCCATAAAGAAGATTGAATTGATTTTATCCGATTGGCCTTACGTAGCTTTGTGGTGGGTTTTCTTAAATGAGCAGCATCAACTATGCCTAATAATCTACCTATTTCTGTTGAAAGATTGATGATCTGGCTTGTGCCTTCATAATATTTGCTCTTCATGATGCCATCATATGATGGCATAAAGTTAATAACTTCTGCATGTCTTTGCTATCGCAAGTATCACGGTTATATATCGTAGAGTTACGTAACACGTAGAGTCCTTCATAATAAGACAACTCAACAGATATACATGAGATGCTTATGATTGTAATCAAGCTTATCTGCTCAGAACTATAACTAATAGTACTACCTACATATCTTGCAGTCCCTATGTCGACACCTAACTATCAGACTCAGAAGAAGTATTACAGTGAACGTAGCCAGAAGTATAGCACCCTTGCCGAGGGTTATAGATCGACCTCTATCCGATTAAGCTTTATGCGGCTTGCTATACTGCTAGCCATGATCGGGGGATTGTATCTGCTCAAGGACTCAACACTCTATATCGTAGTGGCTTGGATCATAGCAGCCATTATATTATTTCTGTATGTAGTCGTGCGTCATCGCCGCAGTGATCGCCTACAACATAAGGCGCAGATATTAAGAGATATCAATGGTAATGAGCTGGCCATCTTGGAGGGAGAAGCAAATAGCTATCACAATGGTGAGCGATATCAAGTCAAACGTCACGCATATGCGCATGATCTCGATGTGCTCGGTGATCGCTCTATGTATCATCAGATGAATCGTACGAAGACCTATCACGGTGGGCACCAACTATCTCAATGGCTGATGCGGCTTGATGATAACAGCACAATGGCTCAACGACAGGAAGCAGTTAAGGAGTTGGAACGTGATCTGGATTGGTGTCAAGAGTTAGCCTATAGATTATACGGCACGAAAGATGAAATATCTACTGACCCAACTCAAGACATTAATACCTTGCTGTCGCAAGATCTCAGCTTTCTGGGTAGTCCTATACCGAAATACGGTGCAGCACTACTGCCATTTCTATGGATAACACTTGCTGTTGCTTATTTCTTTTATCCAGATGTCGTTGAGCGACTGGCGCTGTGGCTTGCAGGATTTAGCCTGCTGACAGGGATATACTACGCCAAGCGAGTTGGTCATATTCAATCCAATGTCTCGGCTGCACTTCGATCCCTTGGGCCTATTGATGAGGCGCTGCAGCATATATTCAGCCGAGACTATGAGTCGGAGTATATCAATGAACTGCTGCGACCCCTGCGCTCAGCGGAGCAATCCCATACGGTGGCTTCACTGTCCAAGCTCAAGAGAATTATAGATTTTTTGGATTATAGACTCAACATGTTGGTGGGGGTGGTTTTAAATATTTTGTTGCTCTGGGACCTCCGTGTGTTGAAGATGCTGGCCGAGTGGAAGGACGATTATAGCCATTCTATTGATGAGATATTTGAGTTGATCGGTCGAGTAGAGGGGCTGATGAGTTTGGCAACTTGGGCGTATCATCACAACCAGTTTGACTACGGGACGATAGACGACTCTGGTACATTCGTGGTCGAGGGTCAGGGACTTCATCATCCACTGCTGGTACATAAACACAGCATTGCCAACAGTATCACCATCAATGAGGTCGACCACATCACCATAATCACGGGATCTAATATGGCAGGGAAGAGCACGTTTTTGAGGACGATAGGATGCAACATGCTATTGGCCTATGCTGGCACTAGGATTACAGGTGAATCATTGCGGATCAGCCCAGTCGAGCTGCTGAGCTATATGAGGATCAAGGATGATTTAGAAGAGAGCACGAGTACATTCAAAGCAGAACTGAACCGAGTTGCGATGATCTTGGATCACGTCAAGCAAGAAGGGGAGAGCCTCGTCTTAATCGATGAGATGTTACGAGGGACTAACTCCGTAGATAAACTCACTGGCTCTATAGCCATTACCAAGAAGCTCTTAGAGCATCGCACTCATGCCATGATCGCCACCCATGATATCCAATTGGCAGAGTTAGAGTCTACAGAGCCGGATCATATCCAAAACTTCTTTTTCGATATTGCGCTCCGAGATGGAGAACTTGAGTTTGACTATAAGCTCAAGGATGGCATTTGCAATACTTTTAATGCCAGCTTCTTGCTCCGACAGCTCGATCTTGATGTCAATGGGCACGATCGAGGAATTAAATAACGCCAATTCGAAAACAGCGGAATTACAGGGGTTTTTACGGAGATTGTCATTTGATAGACAACTTAAATATTTAGTGAATTTTTGTCTTCGCTAGTCGAACTAATTAGCAAATGGTGCCGTTCTTTTTGCTTTAACACCGATCCTCGGTGATATAAGAGATTCATGAAGGGACATTGGCTCTACATATTGGTTGCTTTTTTTTTGTTTGAGATGACATTGCCGCTCTGCGTAGATCTGGCAACTGATCTCAATATTGAGCTCACTGAAGCTGAGAAGGAATCCAAAAAAGAAAAGGAATCTGAAAAAGAGGAAAAGAAGCGGCGGGCTTCTAAGGTAATGCCAGGATTATCTGCATACTTAAGCCTCAAAGGCAAAGAAATATGTAATGGAGATCTGTTTAGAATTTCCGAGAATGAGTTTTTTGAATTGAATGATCCGCCTCCAGAGCGCTAGCCTACCAACAATTCTATCTACAGTTTTAACTAGTTTATTTAAAATTTAAATTTCATTTTATCATGGAATCAAAAGTTCCTTCTAGCCTATTTGGTAGTATAAAGAAAGATTTTCCTGCCAGTATAATTGTTTTTTTAGTCGCCGTACCGCTTTGTTTGGGTATTGCATTAGCCTCAGGGGCTCCATTGTTTTCAGGTATTATCG
Source organism: uncultured Saprospiraceae bacterium (assembly GCA_964548935.1). Classification (GTDB taxonomy): domain Bacteria; phylum Bacteroidota; class Bacteroidia; order Chitinophagales; family Saprospiraceae; genus GYS-P2D. The sequence goes on along the minus strand of CAZJTO010000060.1, from coordinate 7,123 downwards.
CTGGTATCGTCGGAGGTATCGTAGTCGGTAGTCTCAGTGGATCTCCATTGGGTGTAAGTGGTCCTGCCGCTGGTTTAGCAGTAATAGTATTAACTGCTATTGATCAGTTGGGTGCATTTGAGATATTCTTATTAGCTGTCGTGATCGGTGGCGTCTTCCAATTGATATTAGGCTTCTTGCAAGCTGGTGTTATCGGATATTACTTCCCATCATCAGTAATTAATGGGATGCTATCGGGTATCGGTATCATTATATTTCTCAAGCAAATTCCTCATGCCTTTGGGTATGACAAGGATTATGAGGGCAGCTTGGCATTCAATCAGCCTGACGGCGAAAATACCATCTCAGAGCTCGGCAATATGCTGAGCTATATTAGTCCCGGTGCCGTGATCATCACAGCACTCTCTTTGGGGATATTGATCTTGTGGGAGCAAGGATTCATGAAGCGTATAAAGCTGTTTCAATTAGTTCAAGGACCGCTCGTAGTTGTAGCGTTGGGTATTATCCTCAACTTAGCATTTAGAGATACGTCAATGGCACTCAACATGGATCAGATTGTATCGATCCCAGTGGCAGAAGGATTCTCAGAGTTCGTTGGCTTGTTTACCTTGCCAGACTTCTCGCACATTGGTAATCCGCAAGTATGGATTACGGGTATTACGATAGCAGTTGTTGCAAGTTTGGAGACTCTTTTATGTTTGGAGGCAACAGATAAGCTCGATCCACTCAAGAGAGTATCTCCAGCTAATCAAGAGTTGAAGGCGCAAGGTATTGGTAATCTTGTATCAGGTCTCATTGGAGGCCTACCAGTTACACAGGTAATCGTGCGTAGTTCAGTTAATATTCAGTCAGGAGGACAGACTAAGATGTCAGCAATCCTTCATGGGTTTATTCTATTGTTCTGTGCGATGGTGATTCCCGTTGTACTCAACTTGATTCCATTAGCGAGCTTAGCGGCGATCCTATTCTTAGTAGGGTATAAGCTGGCGAGGCCGGCTAAGTTTAAGAAGATGTACAATCTGGGATGGAGCTCATTTGTGCCATTTATGGCTACGATATTGGGTATCGTATTTACAGATCTCCTTGTCGGTATAGGTATCGGATTAGCAGTGGCTATTGTATACTTGCTTCGCAACAATTATAAAGTGCCATTCTTATTTGAGAAGGAGGATCATTCAGATCCTAATAGTGTCATTAGATTGGAGCTATCAGAGGAAGTGAGCTTCCTGAATAAAGCTAATATCCAGCGAGCACTATCAACAATTCCTAATGGATCTAAAGTTGTTATAGATGCATCTAAGTCTATACATATCGATCCCGATGTAATTGAGATAGTCGAAGAGTTTGAGATACATGCCAAGCAGACGGATATCGAACTGACTATTATCGAGCGCAAGCGTAAAGGGATGAAAGAGTCCCCTTCTAAATTGCTCGAAGACCATTTGAAAGTGGCATAATCGATAAGTGATGTTATATTTAAAGATCTAAAAACTATAAAAATGGAACTAACAGTCGGAATGACTCAATCAAAAGCCTCACAGGCTTCTATATCTCCCGCAACAGCAGTCGACCTTCTAAAGGCAGGCAATCAGAGATTTATGGATAAGACTCCCGCCAACCGAGACCTTCATGCACAAGTAGGTGATACAAGTACAGGCCAATACCCATTTGCCAGTGTGGTTAGCTGCATTGACTCTCGGATCCCTACAGAGATCATATTTGATCAAGGGATAGGAGATATCTTCAATGCTCGTATTGCAGGTAATTTTGTGAACCCTGATATTTTAGGAAGCTTAGAGTTTGCTTGTAAGTTGGCTAACTCTAAAGTGATCGTCATTATGGGGCATACTTCATGTGGTGCGGTCAAGGGCGCTTGTGATCATGCTCAATTGGGTAACTTAACGCAGATGCTTGATAAGATCATGCCAGCAGTGGTTAACACCACTACTGCAGATGGTGAGGAGCGGTCATCAAAGAATATCGATTTTGTCAATCGTGTATCTACAGCTAATGTCAAGATGACAATTGAACGTACTAAGTCTGATAGTCCTGTACTTAAGGCGATGTATGATGCAGGCGAAATAGATATCGTCGGTGCGATGTATGATGTAAAATCAGGTAAGGTGAGTTTTATATAAACTCGTCTATCGAACGAATAGAAAGGGCTGCTTTTGCAGCCCTTTTTTTATGCTTGTATGATTCTACGAATTCAAGTTTCTGACTACCTCCCAATATTCTTGCATCGTCTCATCAATGATATCCGATACGGACTTTACAGATTCAATGCGTCCAGCGACTTGACCTGTCAGTGCTATACTCGCATTCATATCTCCACCAAAGTACAGATCTGTAACTCTTCCAAATTCTTGCATTGGATTAATTTTTAGCTCTTGTTCGAGTGCCGTAGTTTTCTCTGTGCGTAACGCCCGTAAAGCAGGACTACTGAATTGGTTGAGGAGGACGGTAGATTGGTCGTTGGCATCAATAATGGCATTCTTCCAGTTGTCGTGAACGGGAGACTCCGCACTGGATACCATCCGGGTACCCATCTGTACACCTTGTGCCCCCAAGGCAATCGCCGCTGCCATACTGCGACCGTCAATGATACCGCCTGCAGCAATCACAGGTACGTCTACTTGGGAGGCAATCATAGGGATCAGCACCATGCTGGATACCCCTCTGGGATTTTTAAATCCACCACCTTCGATACCCTCAACGATGAGACCATCAACGCCACAGTCTATCGCCTTCATGGCGGCGTCATAACTGGGCACCACATGAAATACAGTAAGCCCAGCATCCTTTAGAGGTGCCACGATCTTGGCAGGATTACCAGCGGAGGTCGAGACAAATTTTACCCCTTGATCAATGACAAATTGTGCAATATTGGGATCTCTCACAAAGGCTAAAGCGATATTGACTCCAAAGGGCTTGTCAGTAAGCGTCTTCATCTTTTTAATCTCCTCTTTGATGGCATCAAGTTCTCCCGATGATGTCTCAATGATTCCGAGCCCGCCCGCATTGGAAACAGCAGAAGCTAACTGCGATCTCGCAATCCAGCCCATAGGTGCTTGAACAATGGGATAGTCAACTCCAAGAAGTGTAGTCAGAGAATTTTGTAAAGCTTTCATATAATCGTTGTTCTCTTAAATATAGGGGCTCAACGACTCATTACTTATTGAATAATTGACAGTAGTCGCCGTATCTGTCCTCGAACATCTACTGGTAGAGGCGCTCATCTAACCATAGCAACCCGAGACCTAAGACCAATAAGATCAATCCGTACACTGGCGGATATGCCTCATGGTATTCATATGAGTCTGTGGCCTGTGAGGCCTCAGTCATCGCTGATGCCTTGATAAGTTGCCTTGTTCTGACGAGTGGCCATTCAACAGCGTTATAAGCGTAAAACCGAAGTTGCACGTCATTGTATGAGAGGGTGTTGTAGCCACTTTCTGGCCATAGGGTGAGTTGATAAGTGTGCTCTATAAGCGGATTCTCAGCAGGAAGCACTTGAATTGAGTCGTTTAAGAGAATGTCTCCTGTTATAGGCTGATCCGTGATGAGATATAGCTCTGTCCTTTCTCCTGACCATATCCACTGGTCAGCGAGGATCTTAGAAGTTGACAGGTAGCTGTTGTAGGCCACATTTAATAAACTACTCCAGATGCGATCGTACTGGTCATCTTGATCTGCCAGTATGTATTGATAGGTTTGGTCGTAACTGAGGATCAATCGACGACCCAAACCATAATCCTGATAGCGCCCCAGAGATGCAGATCCAGATTGGATGCTGCGCCATCCTGTACCAAAGTTATAGTGAGAAGCTGTGCTTGACCCTTGTTCTTTGCTATAGCTCACAATCGCAGGGTGGCTGATATCGATAGCTTGTTGATTCACGTCTGTAGGGACGATGATCAATCCCAGTCCTTGTGATGATATTTGACCATTTATAGTATTTCGCTCTTGGGGGCTGAGCTGATTCCAACTGGGGATGTCGATCAACAGAAAGTCATAAGCTTGTAGGGCTTTGCGATGTAGGGTCTCAAGTTCATCGAGTGAGGTGTTCACTGAGCTCGTGCGATAGCGACCAGTAGAAACCGATGTTCGCCAAAAAAAGCCATTCCCTTCTTCGATCCAGTAATTCTTGAGCGCATTAAGTTCAAAACTCGGAAAGCTCGTCAAAGCCATGAGTTGCCAAGGCTCGTCAGAAACCACCTCAACTGCGATGGTATAAGTCATACTATCTCCCAGTTCATCGTAAGCGACTAGGTCATAGAGTTGATGCCCAGCAAAAGCAGTACTGGTTGACACGCTAAATTCACCTCCTTCAACATTTGCATTCTCGTCCTCATCGCTGAATTGATTGCGGATGCGGACACTCTGAGTATTAGAGCTTACCCGGCCAGACAGCTGCCATGGTTCCTTCTCTACTATTCGGTTAGGTATGGATAGATCTATGATCCCCCAAGAGTTGCTGTCTATCATCGCCATGCTGAATTGCTCGGACCCAATTTCCAGATCGGCGATGGAGCTATGTTTAGGGTCTAATAGTACGCTGTCATAGCGTTCTGGTTGTTGAGACAGCAACTCATGTATGGACGTATAGGAATGCTCTTGAGCGCTCTGAGTACTGCCGATGTATCCATTATACTTATCAACCCGCTTGGTCTGATCGGGCTTAAGAATTAATAAGGCAAGACCGAACAAGGCGATCAATACAAATATCAACCTGCGTAAACTTTTACTTAGGGGTTGCGGGGCCTTGTATAGGTAGATGCCATATATCAGGAGACATCCAATACTCAGACAGATGAAAACCATGAGCTCTGTATGAAAAGCCATACTGCTCATTTAGTAGAGGTCGATTTAGCTACTTTCTGTGTAAATCTATGGCTGTTCACCGGTGCCGCTATGGTCTTAACTCTCAGCGAGGGTGGTATGACCTTGAACAACTCCTTTTGTAGGTTTTGTAGCTCTGTGCTATCATCGTAATTGTTGCTATGAGCCTGTAGATGGCTTAGCAATGGCAGTATCTCTGGCCGCTCAATGGCGAGAGGAGCGAGCAACTTTTGGAGATCTATGAGTTGCTCAGTTAAGCCCAGAGCTTCGCTGTTTAGGTTTTCGGCTATATGTTTGATTTGGAGGTATACATCGTCCTGTTCTTTATCCGTCGAGAAGCTGGAGTTTTCTATTTCATCAAGATCACCACTTAGACGCTTTTCCTGTTCTTTGATTACAGGTGGGTCAAAGCCTATACGATGGACATAGATTCTCGCATGATTTTTAATTTCTTGTAAGAGTGTAAGACTCCGATACTGATAGGGTAGCGAGGTCGCAGGATCATAGAGTCTGAGATGCAATTCTGAATCCCACATTTCTGCCATTGCAGCCCTCAGCTTGGACTTTACCGAAATGTCATGGAAGGTGGCCTCTTCTTCGTTGTCATGATTGTGAGCTAGCGCCTTTACCCACGATGGATTCTTGGCGTCTTCTACCTCAGTGCCCTTAGTGGATAGGAGTAATCCTTCCTCTTCTTCATGATCATGGTCGTGCATGAAATCACTTAATAGATCTCTGGCTTGTGATAGAATACTGTTCTCGTCGTGGTCATGGTCGTGATCATCATGATCGTGATCGTGATCATGGTCGTGGTCATGTTCTTCTTCCAGTTCGATTTCGTTTTCAATAGCGATTCCGCTTTCATTTTCTTCGCCCATGAATTGTCCATATTTCAGCCTCAATTGCTTTTGGTCAAATCCTAGTTCGTTGCTCATCTGGTTAAATGAGTCTTTGGTAATCTCATTTCTGATACTGAGAAGATGCTCTGTATCGATGATGATCTGCCGCTGACTTCTGAAGAATTCGGGCATAAGATCTACCTGCAAGGACGCATTGTCTGCCCATTCATAAGAAGTGGTATCCGCAATCGCCACAAAGAAAGTAGAGCTCTTAACCATCTGATCTCGATAAGGGCAATTGTCCTTAGCGACAACATAGAAATAGAGTTCGTCTCCTGGTTCCATGTCAAATGCTTTAGTTGAGAATTTATGGCTGCCGTTATAGCTCTTATGACCAGGTTTGAAACCTGTAAGATCAAACTCCTTCTCCCTGAATTTGACCGACTCTCCCTGACCTTTGGCTACAGTTGCGATGATCCTACCATCGGCCAGTCCATAGTCATCATTAATGTCCATCCTAAAAGATATGCTATGATCTAGCGCCCAATCTAGTCTGAGGTACTCATCGATTCCGGAAACCTCAATGGTCGGTACTTGATCTTTGATCACCTCAATGCTATGATAGTCAGAGATATATTGCCGGTGGCGATCGACAAATCCATATCGATAGTTGTCAGAGCTTTTAAATGATTTGCGATGGTTGTTCTTTTGATTCAGAGCTATGGTGTCCCCGTCACTAAAAATCATATAGGATTGCACTGGACGGCCGGTCATCTCGTAATTCCAACGTAGAGTGGTTCCCTCTGGAATAGTCAGGTCGAGACCTGTTAATCGCTGATCAGATTTGTTGGTATAAGCAGGATAATCGCTGTAGATATTAATAGCTGTTATGTTCACTGAATCGTGAACTGTGCCTTCTTCCGAAGTGTATTCCACATCTTGCTCATACTGGACATCGACGTCAGTTTGACTGGCGAAGTTTATATGTGATAGAAAGCTAAGGCTTCCCATGGCTAATGCCGATACAATAATGGCAGATAAGCAAAACTGAATTGGCTGAGCTAAAACAAATGTCTTTTGTTTAAATAGCGCTGCAACCTTATCTCGTTGAATCTCTTGCAGTGAATTTAAGTCATTCGAGAGCAGAAGGCCACTACTGTATTCTAAGTCGGGATGTTGTTGATTAACTGCTGCTAATAGTGTCGAGATCTCAGGCTTGGTCTTATGCCAATGATAGGCCAGAATGATCAGCGTAATGAAGCCAATGGCCGCCAATCCCAATCCAGCTACGTCCATGAAGTATGCGATAACCACTGTTGAGCCTATTATGGCTAGTGCTGTCAGGCTATAATAAAGCATCCTACTTCGTTGCCAACTCGATAATAACCCTTGAATAGAATCTGCCCTCATGCCTTCATCTTTTTATAAGCGACGAATCGTTC
>CAZJTO010000059.1:4570-12184 GCA_964548935.1 uncultured Saprospiraceae bacterium | reverse complement strand
AAGAAGATCCCAATCTCTCTGATAAAATAGAAACCATCTATCGACAGAAGGCGTGCTGATGAACGCTGTACTTGTATCAGGGTTAAACTTAAAATCTATATTTCAGCTGTGCTCCTAAAACCCTCGGGTTACCAAAAATCTGTTCTACGAGTCCATTGCCAGCAAAGGTGATATCAAAAGCATAAAGTAATCTGGCGGTGTTGAAAAGATTACGAGCGAATAGCGAGAATTCCCATTTATAACTTTTAGGAACATAACCGATACGACCATTAACCAACCAATTATCCCCTACTAGAGTCACTGGCGCATTAGTCAATTGGGCAAAGTAATCTCCAGTGTAGTTGCCGTTGAGCACAGTTTTAATAGCACCATTGCCTAAGGCGAACTCTTTGCTTAATCCAAAGTTGAATTCAAAATTTGCAGCCTGAGGTGCTCGCCGATCGACTGCTTCTCCTCCTATGTCAATGTCTTCAACGTTAGTGCTGAGCAGAATTACTCCGACGTTTCCCTGCAACTTCTTAGGGCCTCGCAAGGTCAACTCACCTTCTATCCCTTGTATCGTGGCATCGACATTAGTCAATATAAAACTGAGTCCACGTTGATCAAACGCTTGATAGTTGTTATAAATACTATGAAATCCGCTGATGTTAAATCTCCCTCTTCCTGCCAAAAAATCCAACTTGCTGCCGAGTTCAAATGCGTCTATCTGCTCTCCATCGAATCGTACAAACTCCACTTGCGCCGCTCCTCCGAATCCCGCATTGTAATTAAATCCTTTATACCCACGATTATAGCTTCCATAAAGCAACCAGTTTTTGTTAGCCTTATAATCCAATTGCAATCTTGCAGAAAGCCCTGTATCTGCATGATCGTCAGTAATCCTGCCAGCAAAAGCTATCGTGGATGGATCTCCCGGTGTACAGGGACCAAGAGGTGAGCCCTCTCCTACGACTTCACAGAAATTTTCGTAAACGTAGTCTCTTTGATCCCAAGTAAACCTGAGACCTCCAGTCAAAGTGAATTGTTCCGAAAGATCAACTTCAGCTTGAGTAAACGCAGATACTGAATTAGTATTGACGGCATATTCTGCAAATTGATTTTGGCCAAATGGGATGAGCGTAGTGCCTTCATCTAACCCAAAAACCGTGCTTGGCACACCAAGAGCATTATTGAAATTTCCTAAGTTATTGATTTGATAGCCTTGCGAATAATCACCACTGATGTTGAGGTAATAAAGACCCGAAGTCAATCTCATCTGTTCAAAGTCTGCACTAGCTCGAAATTCTTGGGTGAATGAATTTTGTCTTGTTGTCTGTCTGAATATGGCGATGTCAAACGGTGTCAAGTCATTGTCTTCTTCATATGGAACATCTACATTGTTGTATGAAGTAATAGACTTTATCTCCCAGTCCCCAGTCTGATAAGATATATCAGAAATAAAGGACCAATCCGTCCGCTCAAAGATGCCATCAAAATCAAACTCTCCTGTAAATATGTCTCCATCCGCATCGATATAGCCAGCATCATTATTAGTACTGCCAGTACGGAACACCCCTAACCCGTCAGCACCAACCATACCTCCAGTAGGGAAAGCTCCTCCTGCGGCATTAGGAGCATTTCTGTAGTATTCGCCAATAAACTTTACAGCCCATTGATCGTCTGGTTTAAGTAATAACTTAGCTCTGAGAGATCTAATATCGTTTTCTCCCTGATCTAGTCCGAGACTGTTTTCGATATATCCATTGTTATGCTGTAGATATCCAGATAGTCTAAATCCTGATGCCTCCCCGATAGGAACATTTACTGCACCTTCGGCAATATATGTACCAAATTCCGCCAGCTGCAAGTCCAGATACGCTTCATGATCAGAATGAGGGTCTTTAGTCAAGATATGTATAAGCCCGCCTGTTGCATTTCTGCCAAATAAAGTGCCTTGAGGTCCTTTGAGTACCTCGACCCTTTCTATATCGTATAGGGCTCTTAAGCTAGAGCCATTAGAAGGTTGGTAGGCATCATCTTTAAATACCACATTCGCTGATTCTAGATGGGCTGCAAAGTCATTCTGTGCAACCCCTCTTATAGCAACTAGTCCGGAGACTGGAGCTCCTCCTGCCTGGTTTATTGATAGTCCTGGTGTTACAGTACTCAGATCCTCTGTTCTCACTACATTATTCGCTCTTAACTGAGTTCCACTGAAGGCGTTAACTGCAATTCCAATTTTCTGAACCTTAGAGACTCGCCGAGTAGCAGTAACCATAAACTCTCCAAGGCTAACACCTGAGTCAAGGACAACATTAATTATATCATTATCACTGATCACTACAACCCGTGGCGTAAATCCAACAAAGCTCACTTGGAGGCTGTCAGCTTGGTCCGGCACTGTTAGTTTATACGATCCATCATACGAGCTAACGGTACCTTGTGTAGAACCATATACAGATACAGTCGCACCTATGAGTTCTTCACCTGTTTCTTGACTTGTTATAAATCCAGTGATAGTTCTTTGACTCCATGAACTCGTTTGTATCAGAAAAATTATCATGAAGCAGCACAGAAATCTGCGGCCAAAAGAGTTGATCGACATTGTGTATTTTTTAGTTGTTGCTATTAGAGTGGAAAGTCTCTGTCGAAATTTACAATTATTTCTTGATGACTCATACATGATTATAGGCGGCCTATAAATGTGCTTTATATAATATTAGAAAGATGTGTTAATTATTATATTGGAGTGAATTACGCTTGTGATGCGCTGATGTGGATCTGGTGCAAAACCAATCGTATACTCAATAAGACTGCAAATCAACCAGATGTCCTACGACAAAAAATTTATGTCCCTTAAGGGACTTCCACCTACTCCGAGTGTACCAAAAGGAGCTAACTACATACTATATAGGCGTCGAGGCAAAATTCTCACCCTTGCAGGAAATGGTCCATTAAAAGGCTCAAAAATACCAAAGCAGTACATCGGCAAACTAGGTAAAAGCATTAGCACTAGGCAGGGTTATAATGCCTCGAGGTTGACAGGAATGAACCTCTTGCTAGTAGCAAGGAGTGCCCTCAAGTCTCTAGATCGGATAGATTATATACAAAACATCGATGGTATTGTTAACAGCTCCAGCAAATACTATGAGCAGCCTGAAGTAATAAATGGTTGCTCTGATCTGATGGTAGAAATATTTGGCAAGAACGGTAGACATACTCGATCTGCTCTGGGCACCAATACACTAGCATTTAATATCTGTGTTGAAATTTCTATGACCATAGTTATTAAATGACCTCAATGATATACTGACGCTAATCCAATACAATTAATATAAAATGCATCAATCAGCTCATACTAATTCAACCAAATCAGTCTCTCCCATAGCGATAACTGTAGGGGATGCGCTCATCCACTATCTCAAGCTCGAAGGAGTGACTCATATTTTTGGTATTCCAGGTGGAGGGCTTATGAATCTCCTGGTCAATCTCAAAGAAAATCACGAAGACATGCACTACGTGATATGTCGACAAGAAACTGGGGCTGCATACATGGCAGATGGATACTTCAGAGCAACTGGCAAAATGGGAGTAGTTGCAGTAACAACTGGCCCAGGCGCTACTAATGCACTGACTGGTGTCATGAATGCTCAAGCCGACGGCTCAGCTCTTCTATTAATAACTGGAGAAATAGACCAAAAATTTAATGGCCGAGGGTACCTCCAAGAAGGTGTAGACGCTCCATTAGATGTTAATGATGTTTATAAGGCTGCTGTATATTCTAGCGCCTCCCTTGATAGTTCGCTAAGCGCAGAGACGCTGATCAAACAGGCGATGCGCAATGCGCACTCTCTCCCTAGACAGGCAGCTCATCTTTCCTTACCTGTAAATGTAACCATAGAGCCACTACCCGAATCCGCCAAACTACCCACTGATCCTGCTTCCTATCGGACACACTTCTCTGGTGCTCCCTTGAAACGGGTGGCAGAAGCAATCAAAGCCTTTCTGAGTTGTAAGAGACCTTTGATATTCTTAGGCAATGGTTGTAGACAAGCATTGAGGGATCCAGAGGTCTATAAGTGCATGCTAGACTTCGTTGAATCTCAGGCAATACCAGTTATCACCACAGCCGATGCAAAAGGCATATTTCCAGAAAACCACCCAATGTCTCTGAGAGTCTATGGCATGGCTAACTGCATGTGGCCTTATCACTATATGACAGATGAGGATACGCCTTATGATGGATTGCTCGTACTTGGCTCACAGCTGGGAGAATTATCTACTAACAAGTGGCTACCTATGCTCATACCTCAAGGCGATAATGCGCCATTTATACAGGTAGATGCTAATCAAAGAATAATTGCCCGGTCTTTTGAAGTTACTCACGGTATCGTCGGAGAGGCAAGTGCATTTATTAAAGATCTGTCAGATCCCATGGTGGCATTACCTCCTAATCCTACACATGTTGCAGATCGCAAAAAGGCCATTGCTAAAATCAAAAAAGCTCATTCGCCATTTTTTAATCCTGAAGCATATAAAAGTGAATCCAAACCTGTACAGCCTCAAGCCCTAATGAAGGCCCTACAGACCACAATTCCAGAAAATACCAAGATCTTTGTTGATGCCGGCAACTGCGTAGGATGGTCCGTGCATTATCTCGAGATTAATAAGCCTACAGAAATATTTACCTCCTTGGCCATGGGTCCAATGGGATTTGCAGTAGGCGCCGTAGTAGGGGCAAAGCATGGATGTCCGGATGCTACTTGTATAGCATTTACGGGCGACGGATCTTTTATGATGCAGGGTAGTGAAATCTCAACGGCTAGGCAGAATAATATTGGAGCAATTTGGCTAGTGCTATGTGACAATAATTTATCCATGGTGAGCCAAGGTATGGAGCACTACAAGCCAGATCCCGCAGATCCCAATATATGGCATGAGCTCTATGAGCTCGGCAACCCAGATTTAGAAATATATGCACGTGGCCTAGGTGCGGAAGCCCATAGTGTGCACAGTCCGCTAGATATGATTAAGATTATGCCGACAGTACTACAGCGAGCTAACGTAGAGGGCATACCTCAAGTCATCGTGGCATATATAGATAAAGATATGGTACCACCTTACTACAATCCTCTATACGGCCCGAAATCTCATTGAAATAATTATAACATCACCAAAAATAATAGAAATGAACCAGAAAAATTTACCAGATTATGACGTAGCAGTGATAGGAGGAGGTGCGGGAGGATTGTATACTGCATGGAGAATGCTCTTAGATGGCGCCGAATCCTCCGAACAACTCCAGAATTGGATTGCCGAACGAGGTAGTCTTAAAATTGGAATATTCGAAATGAGCGATAGGATCGGAGGACGAGTCCTATCTGCCAAAGCTCCAGGATTACCTGATACCGTGTGTGAAATCGGCGGCATGAGGTTCGTCTCCTCACAAAGATATGTGGCCTCACTGGTTCAAAATCACCTGAAACTGCCCGTCCATGAGCAGGCCGTTGATGAGCCCAATAATATCTGTTACTTACGCGGAAAAAAATTAAGGACAGGGGATCTTTCTAATCCTGATCATCTCCCGTATCACCTATCAGAAGAAGAAAATGAATGGTTGAGTAAGGTTCCATATCTTAATACTGCCGCCAACTTTCTGGGGTATGCAGTATTGAAAATATTTCCACAGATCCAAGAACAAAATCTCAGCGGAGATGAACTGCGAGAATGGTTAATGGAACAAAAAGACCCCAAGGATAGCAACATTCCTCTATACGAAGTTGGATTCTGGAACCTCATCGCACCAGTACTGAGTCACGAAGCGTATCAGATAGCCATTACAACGGTTGGCTATGACTGTTTAGGATTCAATACGAATGCTGTTGATACTATAGTGGAGTTATTTGATTTCGTTCCTGGTGTGAAATATTACCTCCTCGATCAAGGCTATGATTCTATGCTGTGGATCCTACAGGAACAGTTTGAACAAGCAGGTGGCGACGTCTTGACCAAAATGCACTTTAGAGGATTCGATACCATTCAATTACAAGATGAGAGTACTGGAGTGGAGTTGGATTTTCATAATCTCACGAATCCGATTACAGCTCGAGCCATTGTCTTGGCTATGCCGCAACGCAGTATTAATCTACTCGATCGAAAGGGACCTATCCTCGATTGGAATACGCAGACAGGACAGCAGACTAGGTTCCTTCTTAATTCAGTAGAGCCTATACATCTATACAAGATGTTTATTGCCTATCCATATCCTTGGTGGGAGGAATTGGGAGTGACTCAGGGGAGATCACTTACAGACACACCTATACGTCAATGCTACTACTGGGCAACCGAAAAAGGTAATGAGACTCATCCGAAGAATACTAACTCAATTATCATGGTCTACAACGACGCTAAAAGTTCAGACTTCTGGGGCGGACTCAGACATATTCCACTCGGACCTGGAGATACTGAGTCTCAATTCTCCACCAGAAAATTCAAACGTCAAGAAATGCCATATGCTGCAGAGATTGAAGCTGCAGATCAGCAACAGAACAACCCATGGGAAGACAAGCTTAAGCAAAACTGGAAAATCAGTGAAGCTCCTGCCGAAATGGTAGAGGAAATGCATCGTCAACTCTGTATCATGCATGAAGTTAATATTGAAGATGTTCCAAAACCCATAGAGGCCGCCTTCAAGGACTGGGCAGATGATCCATATGGTGGTGCAGTTCACTTCTGGAACCCAGGATACAACTCTACCAAGACCATGAATGCAATCATACAACCCGTTGATAGTGTGCCATGCTACATCTGTGGAGAGGCATACTCTCAGACTCAAACTTGGGTGGAAGGGGCATTTGAGACAGCAGAACTCGTATTATCAAAATTCGGTATACCCGATCCAAAATGGTTAACTAAAAATGGCGAAAACAACAAATGCAAAGACTAAAGTACAATCACATCATAATGTGCCTCGTATTGTAGGATATGGTTTTTCGGTGCCAGCGAAAATCAGGACTAATGACGATCCTATATTCGATTGGTTAAAAACCCACGAACCCAGGGGCACAGATATGTTTCAGGGGTATGATCAGAGAAGAGTACTCAATACAGGAGAAACACTCATGACCATCATGCTGCCAGCGTGCATTAAGGCGCTGACAGATGCTGGCACTCAGACAAGCGAGGTAGATATGCTATTGGGTGCGGGCTCAATTAGCCCATTTATTAATCCTAATATACTCTCGCAATTACATCGAGATCTCGAGTTGCCTGAGCGATGCTGGCCAATACCTGTGTGCAACGTCTATTCAAACTTTAATTCTTCTGTCCTCATGGCAGACGCTCTCATCAGAGCAGGGCGTGCAGACACTATACTAATCTGCGTAGGGGGCAATTGGACGAGAAATGTGGATTATCATACCCCAGAAGCAATCAGCGCTGGTGACGGAGCAGGAGCAATCGTAATGCAGAAAAGCGATGACCGTACCAAGTGGACGCTTGAGGACTCCTGTACCCTGGTAGACACAACATACTATGGCGGCATGTATACTTCTGGAGATAAGTTTGACTTAGGTGTCGTAAATGAAGGAGACGTATCACTATATTCTGATCATCACTTTCATATTACAGACTTGG
>CAZJTO010000059.1:2467-4470 GCA_964548935.1 uncultured Saprospiraceae bacterium | reverse complement strand
AATGAAGGAGACGTATCACTATATTCTGATCATCACTTTCATATTACAGACTTGGGAAAGCAGGGATTTATTGAATTTGGTATTAAAGCTGCAGCTACTTCAGTACTTAATGTTATGAAGAGAAACAACATTACTTCTGACCAAATAACCTTGTTTCCAAATCAGTCTTCAGCCCAACTCATTGATCCGTGGCTAAAAGCTATCAAGCCAGCTCAGAATATCGATACCCTGAAGACCTTTGCTAATATGACGGTAGCTACTACAGTTGTAAATTTTGCCTATGCCCATAAGTGGAAGCTAATTACGCAAGACTATTGTGCGCTGATGGGTATAGGTCCTGACATGCATTCTAATACGATATTGATGAGCAGGGAGTCGTCTGCAACCTAAGTTAGTGTGGATAAATAAGAGACTTTACCTGAAGCACCTATAGCTTTCCAAGCGGCTTGCGCATCCTCAAGTCCTGTTGGACTTTGTTTATGATGGATCTGTAGTCTAAGTTTGTGCTCCAGGATTAGAGCTTTGTCATTGAGCAGATGGTGATCTTCTGCAGTTCTTGCAGCAGAATCAAGTAGCGTTAAAGCCTTGTCATATGATTCAAACAGACCTTCTTTGATGCCTTTCATGAGCATGACTTTTTGCTCGAAGTTCTCTTTGCAGAGTGCTGCATAACCTTCCATCTTAGCAATAGATGCGTCTGCATGAGCGAGGAGTTTTTCTGCTTCCTGATCATCTTCCTGCGCCAAATATAACGCTGAAATGGCGCCGAAGAGTTCATATTCAATTTCAGCAATCTGGTGTGCTATTGTACCGTACAGTTCTGGCACCTCCTTTACCGCTTCCAAACCCTCGGACCATTCACCAAACTGTGTATGCAACTTAAGCCGACCTACCTTGTAGTAAGTGGCTTGATTTATAAAGTCTGTTTCTGTTACGAAAGCTAGGTCCTTTTGTTCTTCAAAATCATCATCCGTAAGAACTGTGTATGCGACTGTCGTTCCTTTTAGTGCTTTGGCATATTGCAATTCTAATAAGGTGTGGAAAACAGCGTTCTTTACTCGATTATCCGCTATCTTATAATGCTCTTGACCGATTCTAATAACTTCATCAACATGCTTACCAGCGAAATTCATAAAAGTGACATAACCCGAAAGATTGAAACAAGTGAACATCACATCATCCTGCTCTATTCCTGAGTCTATACCTCTTCGAGAGATGCTTAATGTTTCTTCTATAGGCCTTATCCAATGATTTAAAAACCAACCATGGACATGGCAGATCCGAGATCTAAGTTTTCCTGAAAACTTGTCGTCCAGGTTCATGGCCAATTTGCTCCATTCATAGGCAGTCCGACTATCTCCTGTCACACCTCTGTAGACTATGGCATACATACTATAGACATCGGCAGTAGCCCCAGAGACCCCATGCTCTAAGGATGTTTTTAATCCAAGTAAGGCTAGTAACGCAAATATATCTAGTCTCCCACCGATGTACATATTAGGTGCAATATGCGTCAGCATCACAATGAATCTTTCTAAGAGCGGATCCTCAATGTTCTTGATATTATAAAAGTCCTCGATAGGCTTGTCCCCTACTATCTGTTGTATCTGTCCAAAGGTTTCCCCTATTTGCGCTTCAATGACGGCAGGGTCTTGATCAATTTCAAAATCAAACAAATTAAGGCCCTTTATCCCAAATTCTATCGCCTCTTTAGTGTATGCTGCACTGGTTAACTTATGACACTCTAATTCGAGATATTCTGATGCTTTGATTTTATCATTAGCTTCCTCCCAGTGATGGGCGAGGAGCACATAATAAGGATTTAAGGCTTCCTTGAATTTCTCTTCATACCATTCTGCACTTGCCCTATGCAGCTTTCTCCTATGCTCTGCAAGTGTCATCTCATAGGCCACTTCAGCAGTAGTTATATTATTAAATCCATAGCCTGATCTATTATCCACTGTCATTTCCTTGATAAAACCAGATTTTCTGGCGTCATTTAG